>NZ_CBFHAZ010000054.1:0-40973 GCF_965653655.1 Pseudomonas onubensis
GCGGTGGGTCAGTCAATTTATCTGTCACTGATACACCGCATTCGCGAGCAAGCCCGCTCCCACAGTTGACCGCATGCAGTTTTGAATATGAGGTCGGCTGCGGATTTTCAGGCTGAAGAGCTGCTTTTCTGTGGGAGCTGGCTTTGCTGTTGCTGTTGCTGTTGCTGTTGCTCTGGCCCTTACATCCTTTTCGATGACGAAGTCAGCGGTCTTTTGATCTGCGCTTTTGATCTTGATCTGAAATCGCCCCGTCAAACACGATGGCCGGAATCTGACAGGGATTTGGGGGCTAAACCGGCAGGGATGCCGGTTTAGCCGCGCTGGGCCAAGGATGGCCCATCGCGGCGGCCCCCCAAATCACTGGCGGATTGCGGGCATGCCGAGCCTAAGCGAGGCACCGAGTGTTGGGGCGAAGACTTTTTGGTTACTTTTGTGTCCTTGCGAAAGTGACCCGCTGTAAGAGCGGAACCAATAGAAGCCGTTACCGCAGCAACGGATATGTACTCAGCAACCCCGGCACCAACACTCAGTCGGCAGAAAACTTGAGCACAGTATTCTGGCTATAGCTCTGCCCAGGATTCAACCGAGTCGAAGCAAACTTGGGCTGGTTGGGCGCATCAGGAAAATGCTGAGTCTCCAGGGTAAAAGCACTCCAGTGCTGATACGTCTTGCCCGCCTTGCCCTTCACCGTGCCATCGAGAAAGTTGCTGGTGTAGAACTGCACCCCAGGCTCGCTGGTATAGAGCTGCAAACGCCGGCCAGACGCAGGGTCGTGTACTTCGGCGGCGAGTTGCTTGATATCGCCCTGGGTGTCAAGCGCCCAGTTAAAGTCAAACCCACCTTGTTTCGGCTCGGCAAATTTGAGCTGCGGATGCTCGTCCTTGATGTGCTGGCCGATCGGCGTGGGTTTGAGAAAGTCCATCGGCGTGTCCTTGACCGGTGCCAGCTCGCCGGTCGGAATCAGGGTGGCATTCACCGGTGTGTAATGGCTGGCATGCAAGGTCGCGACCTGCTTGAGAATGTCGCCGTTGCCCGCGCCTGCCAGGTTGAAATAGCTGTGGTTGGTGAGGTTGAGCACGGTGGGTTTGTCGGTGCTGGCTTTGTAGTCGATATGCAGTTCGTTGTTATCGTTGAGGCTGTAGGTGACCTCGGTTTTAAGGTTGCCAGGGAAGCCCATTTCACCGTCCTTGGACAGGTAGCTGAGCTTGACGCCGACCGAGTCCTTGCCTTTGACGGGTTCGGCTTTCCACACCTGCTTGTCAAACCCCTGGGCGCCGCCGTGCAGTGAGTTGGGCCCGTCGTTGAGCGGCACCTGATAGCGTTTGCCATCAAGTTCAAACGCACCGCCCGCCAGGCGGTTGCCGAAGCGCCCGATGGTCGCGCCAAAAAAGGCCGTGCCGCTCTGATAGCCCTGCACGTCATCAAAACCCAGTACTACGTCATCGACCTTGCCGTTTTTATCCGGCACTTTGAGTGACTGCAACACGCCGCCGTAGGTGATCACCGTGGCTTGCATGCCGTGGCTGTTGCGCAAGATGTACTGCTCGACGGCGGTGCCGTCATTGGTTTTACCGAAGGGTTTGTGCTCGCTGGTGAGACCCGCAGCCTGGGTGCCGCCGCTGGCAATCAGCAGGGACAAGGCGAGGCCGGAAAGCAGGTGACGAGGGTGCTTCATGGTCGAACTTCCTTTTGTTGTTTTCAGTGGAATAGTTCTACTAATGTGCGATATTTTGTCGCTGCAGCAGCAGATTTATAGCCTTTTACTGCCTGTTTGCAAAATAAAATAAGACTAATTAAGTGAGGCAACCTTTATATGACCACTCAGCAGGCTGTTTACCCCGACCTTGAGGGTAAGACCGTTCTGGTTTCCGGTGGTGCCTCAGGCATCGGCGAATTCCTGGTGCGCGCGTTCGCCGCACAGGGTTCCAAGGTGGGTTTTGTGGATCGAGCGCAAAGCCAGGGCGAGCGGCTGGCCGCGCTGTTGTATTCCCAGGGCTACAAGGTTGAATTCGTGTGTTGCGACATCACCGATGAAATCGCCTACAAGGCGGCGATTGAGCGCTTTGAACATTCGCTGGGGCCAATCACCGTACTGGTCAATAACGCGGCCAACGACGTGCGTCACACCCTGGAAGAAGTCGATTCGGCGATGTTCGACAGGCTGATCGCGGTCAACCTCAAGCACGCATTCTTTGCCGCCAAGGCCGTGGTGCCGATGATGAAACGCGCCGGTGGCGGGGCGATTATCAACCTGGGCTCGGTGGGGTGGATGATGGCGTCTGCCGGTTACCCGGTGTACGCCGCCAGCAAGGCGGCGGCCCATGGCATGACCCGCGCCCTGGCACGTGAGTTGGGGCCCAGCCATATCCGCGTGAACACCCTGGTGCCCGGCTGGGTCATGACCGACAAACAACTGGCGATGTGGGTCGATGATGCGGCCAAGGAACTGATCAGCCGCAGCCAGTGCCTGCCCGGCAGCGTGCTGCCCGAACACATCGCCAATATGGCGTTGTTTCTCGCCTCGGATGCCTCGGCAATGTGTTCGGCGCAGAACTTTATTGTGGATGGCGGCTGGGTCTAGGCCTGTTAATCGATGGGGTAGCGCTTGAACGCCGGGTGCTGTTCCAGCCGGTCGGCGTGACGTTGCAGGTTAGGGAAGGCCTTGTGGTCGAGCACCGACGGCAGTTTTAACTGGGTGAACGACCACGCAACTGCCGTGGTCAGCGCAGCCTGGGTCAGCGGCCCGTCGGTGGGTTGGGCCAAGTGTTTTTCCAGCAACGAATAGGCGGCCAGCAGTTGCCCGGTCACCCGCTCGATCCACGGTGCATGGAGTTTTTCTGCCGGGCGCAGATGATGCTCATACACGATCTGCACAGTTTTCTCGCAGGCCGCCAGGGCCAGCCCGAGCACGTGCAGCTCCTGGGCGCGGGCGCCGGCCGCTTGCGCCAGCAGCTTCTTGTCGGCGCGGGCCTGGGCTTCAAAAAAGTCCAGGATCAGGCTGGAATCCATCAGCAGTGTGCCGTCATCCAGCACCAGGGTCGGCGCTTTGACCACCGGGTTGATCGCGTGGAACTGCTCGAAGGTGCTGAACACCGATACCGACTGATGTTCAAACGCTACGCCGTACAGGTCCAGGGAAATTGCCACGCGGCGTACGTAAGGCGAGTCCAGCATGCCTACCAGTTTCATGAAGCCTCCGTTGCTCTCAGGTGAATGCTCTCAGGAGATTAAGGGCACTTGATTGCTCTGTGCAATGGCTTCGCGCAGTTGCTGATAGGCATCCACTAACTGCTCCAGGCTGAACGCCAAATTGCGCCCGCTGGGGTTGGGCAGTATCCATACCGCTGCGCCGCCCAATAACAGCGGCTGCAGCCCCCAGGCAACCTCGCGCTGGCCGGACACGGCGCTATAACCGACCTTGCCCAGAAAGGCCACGAAGCGTGGCTGCCAGCGGCGGATTTTCTGCTCAAACGCAACCGCTGCGTCGTTGAATTCATGCCGCGCCAATTCCCCCGCGCTCGCCGTCGGACGCTCCACCAGTGTGGTCAGGCCGCAGTGGTAGTCGAGCAAGGTGCGCCCCTCTTCGGGGTGAATTTCATGGGGTGTGAAACCGGCCAGGTGCAACGTGCGCCAGAAGCGGTTGCTGCGGTTGGCGAAGTGCAGGCCCAAGGCGGCGGAGCCTTTGCCGGGGTTGATGCCGCAGAACACTACGTTCAAGTGTTCGGTGAGGATGTCTTCGAGTCTGTCGCTCATGTCGGGTCTACCTGCAAACGCATCAGCAGCCATTCGGTAAAGCTGCGGGCCAGTGGGTCGTTTTCACTGTCACGGTGGGTCAACAGCGCCCAACCGGGACCGCGAATGGTGGCTTCGACCAGCGGCGTGAGCAAACCATCGGCCTGGGCCTGGCGGCTCAGCAGTTGGCTGACCAGGCCGATGCCCAGCCCGCTGCACACGGCATCGAGCAGTAAACCTGGATCGGAAAAATTCAGCCCCTGGTCCTGTTGGCCCACATCAATGCCGGCCTCCACGGCCCAATGGCTCCAGTCCATCTCTCGCTCGCCGTGCAAGGTGGTGCGCTGCGCCGCAGGCACAGACAGCAGCTTGGGATGGCACGCCGGAAACAGGCGGTCGGCATGCAGCACCTTGAAGCTGCATTCGGCCTGGGAACTGATGTCGTCACGTACGGCCAGGTCGATGGTCTGGCTGGCCATGTCAGGCACTTCATCGGTGCTGAAGATCCACAGGTCTACCTCCGGGTGCCGCTGACGAAAGTCCGCCAGGCGTGGCAGCAGCCAGTGGCGAGCAAAGGTCGGCGTGGTGTTGAGCACCAGTTGATTGGGTTTGCGGTACTGCCCCAGGCGCCGCACGCCCACCGCCAGTTGTTGCAGCAGCGCCTGGGTGGTGCTGAGGAAGTCATAACCTGCGTCGGTGAGGCTCACGCTGCGCCCGCTGCGTAAAAACAGCGGCTGCTCCAGGTAAGCCTCCAGGCTGCGGATCTGCTGGCTGATCGCCGATTGGGTCAGGTGCAGTTCTTCGGCAGCCTTGTGGAAACTGCCCAGGCGGGCGGCGGCTTCAAAGCCGCGCAGGGTGCCGAGGGGCGGCCAATGGTTAAGCATATCGATAAGCTCCGCTAATCAGTTTTCTACAAAATCCATCGTTTGTTTGGCCTTTGCAGCCTGCGTAGCATGTACGCCAAGACTCCGTGGGCAGTTTTCACTGAACACAATGACTTAACTCAAAGGTGCTTGTCATGCAGCGTAGTGAAATTTTAAGCAGTGGTTGGAGTATGCCCGCGGAGTGGTCCCATCATGTGGCGACCTGGATGGTCTGGCCGCATAACCAGGCGCTGTGGGAAAGCACTTGGGGTGTGACTTTGGCATTGGTGCAGCAGGATTTTGCGCGGGTCGCCAATGCCATCGCACGTTTTGAGCCAGTAAAAATGATTGTCGACCCTTCGGCAATCGCCAGTGCCAAAGCCCTGTGTGGCCCTGGCATCGAGTTGATCGCTGAGGCCGTCAATGACAGCTGGTGCCGCGATTCCGGTCCCACCTTTATTTGTCACCCGCAACAGGGTGCGGCGGGTGTGAGCTGGCGCTTCAACGCCTGGGGCGGCAAGTCGGCCCATGATTTGGACGAAAGCCTGGCGCGCCGGGTGCTCAATCACCTGGGGCTGGAGTGCTTAGGCACGCCGCTGAGCAATGAAGGCGGCGCGATCCATGTGGACGGCGAGGGCACCTTGATCACCACCGAATCGGTGCTGCTCAACCCCAACCGCAATCCCGATATGACCAAGGCCGAGATAGAAGAGGTCTTCGCGCGCCTGCTGGGGATCAAAAAGACTATCTGGCTGCCCGGCGACCCGGATTACGTCACTGGCGACATGACCGACGGCCACGTCGACGGCCTGTGTGCCTTCGCCCGCCCTGGCGTGCTGCTGGTGGATGCCACCCACGATCACCACTCGACCTACGCCCAAGTGGTACGCGAAAACCGTCGCGCCCTGGAACTGGCCACTGACGCCCAAGGCCGGCGTTTCGAGCTGATCGAACTGTATGAGGCCACCGACGCAGTGGACACCGATGCAGAAGTGTTTTGTGCCTCCTATACCAACTTCTACATCGCCAACGGCGCAATCATCATGCCGGCCTACGGCATTGAGGCTGATCAGGTTGCGGCCGAGGTGTTGGCCCAGGCGTTCCCGGGCCGTGAAATCGTGCCGGTGCAGATCAACCACCTGGCCCACGGCGGCGGCGGGGTGCATTGCATCACCCAACAGCAACCGGCCTGGCCGTTAAAGGGGTAATGCCATGACTGTATTGACGATTGCTACTACCCAGATGCCGTGTACCTGGGACTTGCCGGGTAACCTCGACCGCGCCGAGCGGTTGGTGCGCGATGCCGCCGCACAGGGCGCCCAGGTCATCCTGCTGCAGGAGCTGTTCGCCACGCCGTATTTCTGCATCGAGCAGCATCACAAACATTTGGCACTGGCCGAGGAGTATCAGCACAGCCACGTGCTCAAGCGTTTCGCCGCATTGGCCAAGGAACTGGGCGTGGTGCTGCCGCTGAGCTGGTTCGAAAAGGCCGGTAATGCCTACTTCAATTCCCTGAGTGTGGCCGATGCCGATGGGCAGTTGTTGGGCGTGTACCGCAAGACCCATATCCCCAACGCCATCGGCTACCAGGAGAAGGAATATTTCAGCCCCGGCGACACCGGTTTTCGCGTCTGGGACACGGCGTTCGGGCGCTTGGGTGTCGGTATCTGCTGGGACCAGTGGTTCCCCGAAACCGCGCGCTGCCTGGCGTTGCAGGGTGCTGAAGTGTTGTTGTTCCCCACGGCCATCGGCTCGGAACCCGGCTGCGCGGCGCTCGACTCCCGTGACCACTGGCAAATGAGCATGCGCGGTCACGCCGCCGCCAACCTGGTGCCGGTAGTGGCGGCCAACCGCGTAGGCCGTGAAGTGGCGACAACGGATGCGAACCTGCAAATGGATTTCTATGGCTCGTCGTTTATCTGCGACCACAAAGGCAAGCTGCTGGTCGAAGCGGATCGCGAATCCACTGGCGTACTCGTGCACTCCCTGGACCTGTCTGCGATGCGCGAAGATCGCCTGACCTGGGGCATCTTCCGCGACCGCCGCCCGCACATGTATGACGCACTGCTGACCCTGGACGGACGCCCATCATGAGACTGCTTTTGAGCTGTGCCCTGATCCTCGCCAGCGCCTGCGCCACGGCCGATGACAAGACGCTGAAACTCTATAACTGGGCGGACTATTTTGCGCCGGACACCTTGGCGGCCTTCACCGCCGAGACCGGCATCAAGGTGATCTACGACGTGATGGACGGCAGCGAAACCCTGGAAGCCAAGTTGATGGCCGGCGGCCGCGGCTACGACCTGATCTTCCCCGGCGACACCGTGGCCGAGCGCCTGATGCGCGCCGGCAGCCTGCAACCGCTGGACCCTGCCAAGCTGACTGCGCTGGATGATATCGAGCCGGGTTTGCAGAAGTTGCGCAGCCACTACGTCAACTCGAACAAAGCCACGGTGCCCTACACCTGGGGCACCATCGGCCTGACCTACAACACTGCACAGATAAAGCAGCGCTTGCCGAACGCGCCGGTCAACAGCCTCGACCTGCTGTTCAAGCCCGAATTTGCCGCCAAGTTCGCCGACTGTGGCATTTCGCTGATCGATTCACCGGATGAAGTGCTGGCCGTGGTGCTCAACTACCTGGGGCGCGACCCGCGCAGTGCCAAACGTGAAGACCTGGCCGCCGCCAGTGACTTGCTGCTCAAGCTGCGCCCCTACATCCGCAAGTTCCAGTCGCAACCGGTGACCGACTTGGTCAACGGTGATTTGTGCCTGTCTCTCGGCTACAGCGGTGACATGACCCAAGCCCAGCGCGCCGCCGATGCGGCCGGCAAATCGGTGACCTTTGGTTATCACATCCCTCGCGAGGGCACCACGGTATGGATGGATACCATGGCCATTCCCGTCGACGCCCAGCACCCGGAATACGCCTATGCCTTTATCAACTTCGTGATGCGCCCGCAGAACATGGCCGCCATCAGCAACTTCACCGGCTACCCTACGGCCAACGCCAAGGCCCGCCCGGCGGTGGAGGCAGCCATGCGTGATAACCCGCAAATTTACCCGGATGCAGCCACCTTCGAGCGGTTGATTGCCGGCAAAGACATCCCCCAGGCGGATATGCGTGCGCGCATGCGCATGTGGACTAAATTCAAGACAGCGACCACCAAGTAGAGAACCCCATGCCAACCCGTCGAACCTTCCTCAAACAAACCAGCGTGGTCTGTGCCATGACCCTACTCACCACTCACGTGCGCGCCGCCGTGAAAGGCCGGTTCTACATGCCCGACGAGGGCGAGAAACACCGCCAGGCTTTTATCGCCTTTGGCGCCCAGGACGCTATCTGGGAAGACTTTACCGCTGATGTGCAAGCGGCCCTGGGCCGTATCGCCCAGGCGATTGCCAACTATGAGCCGGTCACCGTGTTCTGTCGCGAAGACGAGCGCGCATTGGCGGAAAAACACTGCGGCACGCGCAATATCACCTTTGTCGAAACCGAGCTGGACGATATCTGGATGCGCGACACCGGCGCCAATTTCGTCATTGATGGCACCGGTGGCGAAGGCGCAGTGGATTTCAACTTCAATGGCTGGGGCAACAAACAACAACATGCCGATGACGCGCAGTTGGCGGCGCTGGTGGCCGAAGAAACCGGCGCGCGCCACATTCGCAGTGAGCTGGTGGGCGAGGGTGGGGCAATCGAAGTGGATGGCCTGGGCACCGGCATCATGACCGAAAGCAGTTGGATCAACCGCAACCGCAACCCCGACTGGAGCAAGGCCGACGTGGAGGCCGAACTTAAGGAACGCCTGGGGCTGCGCAAGATCATCTGGCTGCCGGGCATCAAGGGCAAGGACATCACCGACGCCCACGTGGATTTCTATGCGCGGTTCGTCGCGCCCGGTGTGGTGCTGGCCAACCTCGATACCGACCCGCAGTCCTACGATCACAAGGTCACCTTGGCGCACCTGGAAATCCTCAAGAACGCCACTGACGCCGACGGCCGCCCGTTGCAGGTGCACACCGTATCGCCGCCGCTGAACCCGCGCAAAAGCAAGTTCAGCAAGGGTAACGAGGACTTCGCCGCCGGCTATATCAATTATTTTGTGATCAACGGCGCGGTAATTGCGCCCGAATTCGGCGACCCGGTGGCGGATCGCAAGGCATTGGACTTGCTGTCCCGGCTCTACCCGAGCCGCAAAGTGCTGCAGCTCAATATCGATGCGATTGCCGCGGGCGGCGGTGGCATCCATTGCGTCACCAACCACCAACCGATGGCTTAGGCGTCCTTGGCCAACAGCGTACGGGCAAATTCGTCGGAGGCGATAAAGTCCAGGGTTTGACGCAGTTGCGCTGCTGCTTCGCGGCCGAATGCCTGATCGAAGCGTTCGGCCATTTGCGTCGAAATACGCTTGGCCGCCACGTGCGTGCGCTTGCCGTGTTCGGTCAGCAACACGCGTCGGGTACGCCGGTCGAGTTCGTCCACGCGCAGCTCCACCAGGCCGTCACGTACCAGCGGTTTGAGCGTGTGGCCCAAGGCGGACAAATCCATCACCAGAGTTTGTGCCAGCTCGCCCATTTTTGGCGTGCCGGCCTTGGCGATACGGTTGAGCAGCGCGTATTGCGTGGCTTTAAGCCCGCAGGGCGCGAATGCTTCGTCATAGATCTGGCCCAGGCGGCGCGAGGTGCGGCGCACGGCACCGTTGACGCAGGCACTGGGGCTCTCGGAGCAAGGCGGGGCAGATTTCAAGGGCAGATACTCTCTGATACAAAACACGACGCGGCTGATTATGCCTGCGCGACCTGTCAGGACAAGGCCTTTCGGACCGAACTGACGTTCCAGATGAAGACTGAGACAGCTTGAAACAAATTAGTTGCGTATGCCACTAAGTTCGATATCGTGGCATATGCCTCTTTGTGACCTGGATGTCGTTACAAAATCCCCAGGCAGTGCATGGGGCGAGGCGGGAAAACGGCATGGCGAAGCCTGCTTGACCGACCAATCTCCTGTCTGGATCACCTCCTATGCTCAACCTCGTGCGCATCGCCTTGCTGCGCCCCTATACCTTTTTGGTATTGGCCATTTTCATCCTGATTGTCGGGCCGCTGGCGGCCTGGCGCACGCCGACCGACATCTTCCCGGAAATCCGCATTCCGGTGATTGCGGTGATCTGGCAGTACACCGGTTTGCCGCCGGACCAGATGGCGGGGCGCATCACCTCGCCGTTCGAGCGGGTGCTGACCACCACCGTGAACGACATTCGCCATATCGAAGCGCAGTCGATGAACGGCTACGGGATTGTGAAGATCTTCTTCCAGCCCGGCGTCAACATCAGTACCGCCAACGCCCAGGTGACGTCGGTGTCCCAGGCGATCCTGCGGCAATTGCCGCCCAGCACCGTGCCGCCGCTGGTGCTCAACTACAGCGCCTCCACTGTGCCGATTGTGCAGCTTGCACTCTCTGGGCCGGGGCTGAGCGAACAGCGCCTGGGTGATATCGGCCTGAACCAGGTGCGCCTGATGCTCACCAGCGTGCCCGGCGCGGCCCTGCCATACCCGTTTGGCGGCAAGAGCCGTCAGGTGCAGATCGACCTCGATTCGGCGCGCATGCAAGCCCGTGGCCTGTCGGCGCAGGACGTCGCCACCGCCCTGGCCACGCAGAACCTGATCACCCCGGTAGGCACCCAGAAGATCGGCAGCTACGAATTCAACCTGCAACTGAACAACTCGCCGTCGGACTTCCATGACCTGGAAAACCTGCCGATCAAAACCGCCGACGGCACCACCGTGCTGATCCGTGACGTGGCCACCGTGCGCGACGGCAACCCGCCGCAAACCAACATCGTGCATGTGAACGGCAACCGCTCGGTGCTGCTGCCGGTGCTCAAGACCGGTTCGGCGTCGACCTTGGGCGTGATCGCCGGCATTAAGGAAAAACTTGCCGAGAACAAGGCTGCGTTGCCGCCCAACTTGAATATCGATTTGATCGGCGACCAGTCGCTGTTCGTGCGCTCGGCCATCAGCGGCGTGGCCCGTGAAGGCTTGATCGCGGCGGCGCTGACCAGCCTGATGATTTTGCTGTTCCTCGGCAGTTGGCGTTCGACGGTGATCATTGCCACCTCGATCCCCTTGGCGATCCTGGCCTCGATAGCCACGCTTTCGGCGCTGGGCGAAACCCTGAATATCATGACCCTTGGCGGTCTGGCGCTGGCCGTCGGTATTCTGGTGGATGACGCCACGGTGACCATCGAGAACATCAACTGGCACCTGGAGCAGGGCAAGCCGGTGCAGACGGCAATCCTCGACGGTGCGGCGCAGATCGTGACACCGGCGTTTGTCTCGCTGCTGTGTATCTGCATCGTGTTTGTGCCGATGTTCTTCCTTGATGGTGTGGCGCGCTTCCTGTTCGTGCCGATGGCCGAAGCGGTGATCTTCGCCATGATCGCCTCGTTCCTGCTGTCGCGGACCCTGGTGCCGACGTTGGCCAACTACCTGCTCAAGCCGCATCTACACGGCGACGACGGGCACGCACCGTCGCGCAACCCGCTGGTGAATTTCCAGCGCGGTTTCGAGAAGCGTTTTGAGGCCTTCCGCGAGCGTTACCACAGCGTATTGCACAGCGCCTTGCACCATCGTCGCGCGGTAGTGATCGGCCTGCTGGCGTTCGTCGCCGTGTCGTTTGCGTTGGTGCCGTTCCTGGGCCGCAACTTCTTCCCCGAGGTCGATTCCGGGCTGATCCTGTTGCACGTCCGCGCTCCGGTGGGCACACGGGTGGAGAGTAATGCGCACCTGATCGCCGACATCGAAAACGCGATTCGGCGCAAAGTCCCGGCCCAGGAACTCAAGGCCTTGGTCGACAACATCGGCCTGTCCATCAGCGGTATCAACGTGGTGTACAACAACACCGGCACCGTGGGTTCCCAGGACGCCGATATCCAGATCAGCCTCAACGAGGGCCACCGCCCGACGGCCGAGTACATGCGCCAATTGCGCGAAAGCCTGCCACGGGAATTCCCCAGCGCGGTGTTCTCGTTCCCGGCCTCGGACATTGTCGGGCAGATCCTCAACTTCGGTTCGTCAGCACCGATCGACCTGCAAATCACCGGCAATAACCTGGCGGGCAACTTCACCTATGCCAGCGCGTTGCTGCGTGATATTCGCCGGGTGCCGGGGGTGGTGGATGCGCGCATCCAGCAGTCGCGGCAATTGCCGACATTCAATATCGACGTGGACCGCACCCGTGCGCAGTTGGTCGGCCTCACCGAACGGGATGTGACCAACAGCCTGGTGGTCAACTTGGCGGGCTCCAGCCAGGTGGCGCCGACATTCTGGTTGAACCCGGCCAACGGCATTTCCTACCCGATCGTGATGCAAACCCCGCAATACAACCTGGACAGCCTCGCCGCGTTGCACAACTTGCCGTTGAGCGGCAGCAATGGTGCGGCCACCGACCAGACCTTGGGCGGCCTGGCGAATATCCAGCGCAGCCATAGCAGTTCGGTGTTCAGCCAGTCGGATATCCAGCCGGTGGTTGAGGTGCTGACCGCGATTCAGGACCGGGACTTGGGTGGCGTCGCCGCCGATATCCAGAAAATCATCGCGGCCCATGCCGGTGAAGTGCCGACCGGCTCCAAGGTGATTTTGCAGGGCCAGGTGCAGACCATGAACGCGGCCTTCAGTGGCTTGCTGTTCGGCCTGTTGGGCGCGGTGGTGCTGATCTACCTGCTGATCGTAGTCAACTTCCAGTCCTGGGCCGACCCGTTTGTGATCATCACCGCGTTGCCGGCGGCATTGGCGGGCATTGTGTGGATGCTGTTTGTCACGCATACGCCGCTGTCGGTGCCCGCCTTGACGGGGGCGATCATGTGCATGGGCGTGGCCACCGCCAACGCCATCCTGGTAGTGAGCTTCTGCCGTGAGCGCCTGGCTGTGCATGGCGATGCCGTGCAGGCCGCGTTGGAGGCCGGTTTCACGCGGCTGCGGCCGGTGTTGATGACCGCCATATCGATGATCATCGGCATGGCGCCCATGGCCCTGGGCCTGGGCGAGGGCGGTGAGCAGAACGCGCCGCTCGGGCGTGCGGTGATCGGCGGCCTGGCGTTTGCCACCATCGCTACGTTGATTCTGGTTCCGTTGATTTTCAGTCTGGTCCACGGGCGTCGCCAACGCGCCACGCTGGCGACTACCGTTTCCCAAGGGGTTTGACATGTCCGTTTCCATTGCTGAAAAAAAGTCGTCCCGTGGCCTGCTGTGGCTGATCGTGGGCGCGGTGACGGTCGTAGTCATCGTCGGTGTCGGCCTGAGCGTGCGTGCCAGTCAATCGCGGGATCTCAAGACCTGGACCGACGCGCAGGCGCTGCCCAGCGTCAACCTGGTCAAGCCGGTGGTGCAAGCGCAAGGCCCGGTACTCAACTTGCCGGGGCGTATGGAAGCCTATTCGCGCGCGTCGATTTTTGCCCGGGTCAATGGCTACCTGAAATCCTGGAATGTCGACATCGGCTCGCGCGTCAAAGCCGGCCAGGTATTGGCCGAAATCGACACCCCGGAACTCGACCAGCAACTGCTGCAAGCCCGCGCCACCCTGGCCTCGGCCCAGGCCGATGAACACCTGGCCGAAACCACCGCCAAACGCTGGCAGGCGATGCTGGCGACCGACTCGGTGTCGCGTCAGGACGTCGACGAGCGCACCGGCGACCTGACCGCCAAACAGGCCAAAGTGACAGCGGCCAAAGCCAATGTCGAACAGTTGGTGGCGACCAAGGGCTTCCAGCATCTGGTCGCGCCGTTTGCCGGTGTGGTCACCGCGCGCAGTACCGACGTGGGCGCGTTGATCAGCGCTGGCGGCGCCGCCGGCAAAGAGCTGTTTGCGGTGGCCGACGTCAGCCGCCTGCGTGTGTATGTGCAAGTGCCGCAGACCTTCTCGCCACAGATTCGCGAAGGCACCACGGCGCGCCTGAGTGTGCCGGAGTATCGCGGCGAAACCTTCACCGGCAAGGTGATCGCCACCGCCGATGCGGTCAACGCCGCGTCCGGCAGCACCTTGGTGCAACTGCTGGTGGACAACCCCGGCGGCCGCCTGTTGCCCGGTGGCTACACCAGCGTGCAGTTTGATTTGCCGGTGCAGGCCGACGTGCTGCGCGTACCGTCCAGTGCCCTGGTGTTCGATGACAAGGGTATGCGCGTCGCCACCCTCGACAGCCAGGACCATGTGCACTTCAAGACCGTTACCATCGCCCGTGACTTTGGCGACAGCGTGGAAATCGCCAGCGGCCTGCAAGCGGCCGACCGCGTGATCGATACGCCGCCGGATGGCCTGGCCGATGATGACTCGGTGCAGTTGGCTGCCGCTTCCGCCGAGGCCAAACCCCATGGCTAAGCGCAACCTGCTGGGCCTGCTCGTCACCTTGAGCCTGGGCGCCTGTTCGCTGGCGCCGCCGCTCAATGTGCCGCCAACACCCATCGCCGCGCAGTTTCACACCCAAGGCCCGTGGACCGTCGGTGCGCCCAACGACCAGGCCAACCGTGACGGCTGGTGGCGCATCTACAACGACCCACAACTGGACGCGATGCAGCAGCAGTTGCTGAAAAATAACCCGGACTTGAGCGCGGCACTCGCGCATTACCAGCAGTCCCAGGGGTTCCTGGCCCAGGACCGTTCGGGGCTGTTCCCCAAGCTCTCAGCCATCGGCAGCGGCCAGCGTATTCGCCAGTCGGACACCAAACCGCTGCGCTCGGCCACTTCGCCGGACGTTTACAATTCCGCCACGCTGGGGCTTGAGGTGGACTATGAAGTCGACCTGTGGGGCCGCGTGCGTGACACGGTTGCGGCCGGCACCAGCGACTCGGAGGCGGCCAAGGCCGACCTGGCGTCGGTGCGCCTGAGCCTGCAAGCGCAACTGGCCGACAGCTATATCCGCCTGCGTGGAATCGACTGGCAGAACCAACTGCTGGAGCAGACCCGCGACGCCTACACCAAAGCCCTGAGCCTGACCGAAGGTTTGCACGGCGGCGGCATTGTCTCCGGGCTGGACGTGGCGCGGGCGCGCACGCAGCTGTCGACGGTCAAGTCCCAACTCAACCAGAGCCTGGTTCAACGGGCGGTGCTGGAACATTCGATTGCGGCGATGCTGGGGGAGTCGGCATCGACCTATACCGTCGCCGTGAATGTGGCGCCGATTGCCTTGCCCAACGTGCCCACCGGCGTGCCGTCGAGCCTGCTGCAACGCCGCCCGGATATCGCCGCTGCCGAGCGCCGCATCGCGTCGGCCAATGCGCGTATCGGCGTAGCCAAGGCCGCGTGGTTCCCGCAGATCACCTTGAGCGCCCAGGGCGGTTATCAGAGTGATGAGTTTGCGCGTTTGCTCAGCGCGCCGAACCTGTTCTGGGCCATCGGCCCGTCGCTGGTCGGCACGCTCTTTGATGGCGGCGCGCGTCAGGCCCAGGTCGATATCGCCAAGGCCGCCACCGACGAAGCCGCCGCCAAATACCGCGGCGTGGTGCTGGGTGCTTTCGAGCAAGTGGAAGACAACCTGTCGCAGATCGCGGGCCTGGGCAGTGCCCTGGATGACCAGCGTGACGCGGCCGCCGCCGCGCAATACGCCGAAGACCTGTCGACCTCGCGTTATCGCCAGGGCGCCGTGGCCTATCTGGATGTGGTGACCGCGCAAGTGGCGGCGCTGGAAGCCAAGCGCAGTGTCCTGCAACTGCAAACCCAGCAATTAAGCGCTAATGTGGGCCTGATCAAGGCGCTGGGTGGCGGATGGAACGTGGCCCAACTGGCTGCATCGAACAGTATTGAAACCAAGGAGAAGTGAGTATGAGCGACTACGTACCCCCGAAGGTATGGACCTGGGACACCGAAAGTGGCGGCACTTTCGCCAGCATCAACCGGCCCATTGCCGGTGCGACCCATGAGAAAGAGTTGCCGGTCGGCAAACACCCGTTGCAGCTGTATTCCCTGGCCACACCCAATGGCCAGAAGGTCACCATCCTGCTCGAAGAACTGCTGGCCCTGGGGCACACCGGCGCGGAATATGACGCGTGGCTGATCAAGATCGGCGACGGCGACCAGTTCGGCAGCGGCTTTGTGGCAGTCAACCCCAACTCCAAGATCCCGGCCTTGATGGACCACAGTGGTGACACGCCGATTCGGGTATTCGAGTCGGGCGCGATCCTGCAATACCTGGCCGAGAAGTTCGGCGCGTTCTTCCCCACCGAGCCTGCTGCACGGGCCGAGTGTTTGTCGTGGCTGTTCTGGCAGATGGGCAGTGCGCCGTACCTGGGCGGCGGCTTCGGGCATTTTTACGCCTATGCGCCGAGCAAGATGGAATACCCGATCAACCGCTTTGCGATGGAAACCAAGCGTCAACTGGACGTGCTCGACCAGCGCCTGGCGGTGAGTGAATACATTGCAGGCGATGAGTACACCATTGCCGATATCGCGATCTGGCCCTGGTATGGCGGCTTGGTCAAAGGCCGTTTGTATGGGGCGTCAGCGGAGTTTTTGTCGGTGCACGAGTACAAGCATGTACTGCGCTGGGCCGAGGCGATTGAAGCCCGCCCGGCGGTGCAGCGTGGGCGGCGGGTGAACCGGGTGTCCGGGGCACCTGAGGAGCAACTGGCTGAGCGCCACAACGCCACCGACCTGGACTGAAACCCGGTCAACCTGTGGGAGCGGGCTTGCGCGCGAATGCGGTGGGTCAGTTGTGAAATTGGCGACTGACACTCCGCTTTCGCGAGCAAGCCCGCTCCCACATTTGGATCTGCATAGTTTTCCCAACTATTTGTAGCGCTGCTCAAACGGCACCCACACGTTGCGCTGGCTGAGGCGGTTGAAACACACCGATTTGGACTGAAACCCGGTCAAACTGTGTCTCAGTTGGACAGGTTCTCCGAGGTGACGATCTGCAGTGGTATATGCACTCTGTGCCGCAGTGAGTCAAACACCTCGGCCGTCTGCAATTGCACCAGCAATTCGATCAACGCCGTCGCCGTCTGCCTAGGCTGCGAGTCCATCACCACATCAATCAAACCCCGGCTCAGTGCCTCACGCGACAACGCGGTGGACTCCTGCAAAATGCAGCACAGCGCCGGCCGTTTGGGCAACTGCGCCAGGGCATTGATTACGCCGTCACCACCGCCGCCCACCACGCACAGGCCGCGCAGGTCGGTATGACGGGTGAGCAGGTCGAGGGTGGCTTCTTCAGTGATGTCGCTGTTGTCCAGGTTGATCAGCGGCTCCAATGGCTTGAGGCCCGGCGCATGCTCGGCCAGGTAGCTGTGCAAGCCCTCCACCCGCGCCTGGTGGCCGAGAAAACGATGGCCGCCCAACAGGATGCCGACGCTGCCTTTGCGTGCGCCGCAGGTGCGCGCCAGCAACCAGCCCATAGTGCGCCCGACCACGTGGTTATCCTGGCCCACATACGGCTCCAGGGCGTGTTCGTGAATATCCGACAGCAGAGCGACCACCGGCACGCCTGCTTCGCGAACCTGCGCCAGTGTGGCGTTGATCAACGGGTGGGCGAAGCTGACGACTGCCAGCGCGTCGCATTGCACCGCCAGTTGCTCGATTTGCGCAGCGATGGCGCTGGGTGTGCGGTCGAGAATGTACTCGAACTGGCAAGTGAGGTTGGCCGTGGCGTGATGCTGCGCGGCCTGGCTGATCGACGCTGCCAGGTTGGCGTAAAACGCTTGGGCGGTACCCAGCAGCAGGATGCCGAAACGGTAGGTGGGGCGCCGCTCACGAATGCGCTGGCCGATCAGCCGTGCGGCAAAATAACCCACGGCTTCAGCGGCCTGGAATACCTGCTCGGCAGTCTGCGGATTCACCGGCGCACGCGCGTTGAGCACACGGTCGACGGTGGCCACGCTCAAGCCTGCCTGGGCGGCGACAGTGGCGATGGTCGGGCGTTTATTATTGTTCATGACAGGCCTCTCAAGCGTCTTGATAGAAAACTATCAAGCCTCGCTGGGCCTGGATGATAGCTTGATAGGGAATGGATTCAAGGCCTTGAGGCGGATTTATCCGCGCTCTATGGTTTGTTCGCAAAGCACCTGTTACCCAACGCTTGCGGAGAACAATAACAATGCCTGAACACACCGCTCACCGCGCTCGGCGCGACTACAGCCTCACCGGCCCTGAAGCTGCCCGCGCCGCTGAAAAGGGCCTGGTCTCGGCCAGTTGGTATCAATCGCCGATCTCGCGAAAACGCATGAAAGAACTGATGCAGCGCCGCGACGGTCCGGCGTTGCTCGATACGGCCCTGTGGGTGTCGGCGCTGCTGGTTACGGGTTTTGGCGGCTACTGGTTCTGGGGCTCGTGGGCCTGTGTGCCATTCTTTATGGCTTACGGCGTGCTCTACGGCACCGCGTCCAACCCGCGCTGGCATGAGACCGGCCACGGCACCGCCTTCAAGACTCGCTGGATGAATGATGGGCTGTATCAGGTGGCAAGTTTCATGTGCATCTTCGAACCGCATGTATGGCGCTGGAGCCATGCGCGGCACCACACCGACACCATCGTGGTCGGGCGTGACCCGGAGATCGTCGAGCCGCGCCCGCCAAGCCTGTTGATGATGGGCCTGAGCCTGTTCAACCTGCCGCTGGCCTGGAAAACCTTCAGCGGCGTGGCACGCCATGCGATCGGCAAGATGAGCGCCCAGGAACAGGACTTCATCCCCGAATCCGAATGGCCCAAAGTGTTCCGTGCTGCGCGGATCTGGGTCGGCATTTATGCGCTGGTGATCGGCACCGCGTTGTACCTGCACAGTTGGCTGCCACTGATGCTGGTGGGCCTGCCGAGCCTTTACGGCGCCTGGCTCGGCTACCTGTTCGGTCTCACCCAGCATGTGGGCCTGGCCGAGGACGTACTGGACCATCGCAGCAACTGCCGCACCATCTACATGAATCGCGTGCTGCGCTTTATCTACATGGACATGAACTACCACCTCGAACACCACATGTACCCGATGGTGCCGTACCACGCGTTGGCGCAATTGCACGAAGAGATCCGCAGCGACTGCCCGCCGCCGTACGCGAATATTTTTGCGGCGTACAGGGAGATCCTGCCGACGATCTGGAAGCAGCGCAGCGACCCGACCTACTTCGTGCAGCGCCCCACTCACAGTGGCGAGCGAGCTTGCTCGCGCTGGGCTGCGCAGCAGCCCCAATAAAAACCACCGCATTCTTTCCGACACCACTCGACTGCCGAACATGGGGCTGCTTCGCAGCCCAGCGCGAGCAAGCTCGCTCGCCACAAGGAAGGCCATTCATAGAGAGAACAACACCATGAACGATCAATGGATCGACGTCTGTGCCGTGGGCGAAATAGACGAAGAAGACGTGCTGCGCTTCGACCATGGGCCGCACACCTACGCGGTGTACCGCTCGGCCGAGAATGAATTTTTTGCCACTGCCGGCCTGTGTACCCACGAGAAAATCCACCTGGCCGACGGCCTGGTGATGGACCATGTGATCGAGTGCCCCAAGCACAACGGACGCTTTGATTACCGCTCCGGCAAGGCGCTCGGCGCGCCGGTGTGCGTCAACCTCAAAACCTACCCGGTGCGGGTCGAAGCGGGGCGGGTTTTACTCGCCGTGACGGCGTGAGCATGAACGCACCCTTGATCATCGTCGGCGCCGGCCATGCCGGTGGCCGTGCGGCGCTGACCTTGCGCGAAGAAGGCTACAGCGGGCGCCTGATCCTGATCGGCGATGAACCGCACATGCCCTACGAGCGTCCGCCGTTGTCCAAAGGCTTGCTGCAAGGCCGCACGGACTTGGCGGGTTGCAGCCTGTGCGACAGCCAGCGCCTGGCCGCGCTGGGCATCGAACATATCCCCGGCAACCCGGTCACGCGCCTGGAGCCGCAACAACACCGGCTGCAACTGGCCGACGGCCAATGGCTGGACTTTGCCGGTTTGCTGCTGGCCACCGGCGGCCGCGCGCGACGCTGGCCTGTGGAACAGGCTAACGTGCTTTACCTGCGCACCCATGATGAGGCGCTGGCCCTGCGCGACGCCTTGCGCCCCGGCACGCGGCTGGTGGTGGTCGGCGGTGGTTTTATCGGCCTGGAAGTGGCGGCGACCGCGCGCGGCCTGGGTTGCCAGGTAACAGTGCTTGAAGCAGGCCCACGTTTGGCAGGCCGGGTGCTGCCGCCGGTGATCAGCGAAGCGCTGCTGAATTTGCATCGCCAGCAGGGCGTGGAGGTGCGCTTGAATGTGGCACTCGAATCCATCGACGCCGACGCCGTGCAACTGGTCGATGGGCAGCGCTTACCGTGTGATCGGGTGGTGGTCGGCATTGGCATGCAACCCAATCTCGAACTGGCCGCAGCGGCGGGGCTGGACGTAGGGCAGGGCATTCGCGTCGATGCGCAGCTGCGCACCAGTGCGCCGAACATTTATGCGGCGGGCGATGTGTGCGAATTTCGCCTGGGCGGCCTGTATCAACGCCAGGAAACCTGGCGCAATGCCGAAGCCCAGGGCCGCCACGCCGCACTGAATATGCTCGGGCGTGAGTTGCCGTTCGAGGCGCTGCCGGGTTTCTGGTCCGACCAATACGACTGGGGCTTGCAGACCGTCGGCGTGATGACCCCGCTGACGGTCAGCCGGGCACTGCCGGGCGGCGGTTTGCTTTTGTTCTACCTGGATGCCGACGGGCACCTGCAAGGCGCTTGCGGCTGGGCGCTCGGCAATGGCGTGGCCAAGGACATCAAGCTGTGCGAACGCTTGATCAGCGCGCACATTGCGCTCAATGCGGCCGACCTGGCCGACCCGGATGTTTCCCTTAAACATTTGCTGCGAGGCTGATATGCGCCAATTGCTGGTGTTCCAATCCCTCTGGGCCATGCAAACAGAACCCGGGCCGCTGGAAGCCCAGCTCGATCGCATCGCTGCCGCCGGCTTTGACGGCATCACCGACCATTACTGGAAACCCGCCGAGGTCGCGCGCCTGCACGCTGCCGCCAGCGCCAGGGGCTTGCAGATCGAAGGCCAACTGTTCCCGCAAACGGTGGATGACCTGGCCGCCGCGCTGGATGTGATCAGCCGCTACGGCTGCCACCATCTCACGCTGCAGGCCGATGTGCGCCCGCGCACGCTGGCTGAGGCGGCCCGGTTGGTCGAAGGCTGGCAGCGCCTGGCCGAACAGGTGGACTTTCCGGTCCTGCTGGAAACTCACCGTTACCGGCTTACCAACGACCTGCTGTTTACCCTCGACCTGCTTGCACAGATGCCCGACTTAAAGCTGTTGGCCGACCTGTCCCATTATGTTGTTGGCCGGGAATTGCCGGAGCCTGGCGCGGTTGAGGACGACGAACACATACGCACAATATTGCGCCACAGCTGGGGCTTTCACGGCCGGGTGGCCAGCAGTGAACAGGTGCAGGTCTCTGTGGGTTTTCCCCAGCACCAAGCCTGGGTCGAGCGCTTTACCGGCTGGTGGCGCTACGGGATCGAAGACTGGCTGGCCCGGGCCAACACGCCCGATAGCCTGTCATTCACCTGTGAACTGGGCCCGCCGCCCTATGCAATCACGGATGCAAACGGCGGTGAAATCAGCGACCGCTGGGCCGAGGCACTGAAGCTCAAAACCCTTATTCACCAGGTGTGGGAGAGCAGTCATTGATGATCTGCTAATCTGCGCGGGTTAAAACCGCCCTTAGCCTGTGGACTTTCATCATGAAGACTTGCCCTGTTCAGCCACCTCTTGAGCCGCAGTCCGTCTGCCACCCTATCACCAGCAGCGCGATCTTCATGGTGGCAACCGTCGCTCCCGGCAGTGAAGACCAGGTGCGCGCCTGGTGCGGCGATATTGCCGGGCTGGTGCGTTCGGTGGGCAAGCGCGTGCCGGCGGGCAACCTGACCTGCGTCTGCGGTTTCGGCTCGGATGCCTGGAGCCGGTTGTTCGGCGGGCCACGCCCGGCGGCCTTGCACCCGTTTCGCGAGTTCGGCGTGCCAGGGCGCATGGCGCCGTCGACGCCCGGCGATATCCTGCTGCATATCCGCGCCGAGCAGATGGACCTGTGCTTTGAGTTGGCCACGCAGCTGATGGTGGCCTTGGGCGACAGCGTCAAGGTGGTGGATGAGGTCCAGGGTTTCCGTTACTTCGATATGCGCAGCATCATCGGGTTTGTCGACGGCACCGAGAACCCGGTAGGGCGCAAGGCCGTAGGCTTCACCATCGTCGGCGATGAAGACGCGGAATTTGCAGGCGGCAGCTACGTGCTGGTGCAAAAGTACCTGCACAACATGAGCGCCTGGAACGAGCTGACGGTGGAAGCCCAGGAGAAGGTGATCGGCCGCACCAAACTGGCCGACATCGAACTGGATGAAGAGACCAAGCCGAGCAACTCCCACAGCGCCTTGACCGTGATCACCGACGAACACGGCGAAGAAGTGAAAATCCTGCGCGACAACATGCCCTTTGGCCGCCCAGGCGCTGGCGAGTTCGGCACCTACTTTATCGGCTACGCCCGCTCGCCGCAGCCCCTGGAGCTGATGCTGGAAAACATGTTCGTCGGCCGCCCGGTCGGCAACTACGACCGCCTGCTGGACTTCAGTACCGCCGTGACCGGCGGCCTGTTTTTTGTGCCTTCGGCCGATTTGCTCGAAGAGCTGGCCGACCGTCAGCCGGGGTCTTAACTGAGCAACCCGGTGCTGACCGCCACAATCAGGAAGATCCCCAGCAGCGCGCGATAAATCACAAACGGCCAGGTGGAGAACCGCTCCAGGAACTTCATCAGGCCCCAGATCGCGAAGAACGCCGAGATACTTGCCACCACCAGCCCGAAAAGCAAATGCGGCCAGGCGTGGGCGGGCATGTCGGCATGCAGCAGCACCCACAGCTCTTTCAAGCCGGCGAGTGCGATGGCCGGCAGGCCCAGCAGGAACGAAAAGCGCGCGGCCTCTTCACGCTTGAAGTTGAGGAACAGCGCGGCGGTCAGCGTCGAGCCTGAACGCGAGACGCCCGGAATCAACGCGCCAATCTGCGCAACCCCAACAATCAGCGCGTCGCGCAGGCGCATTTGGCCCATGTCGCGGGTATGGCGTGCACGCACTTCGGCCACCGCCAGCAGTACCGCCATTACCACGCAGGAAATGCCGATTACCATCAGGCCGCGCAACGGCGAGTTGCAGCTGTTGAGGGTCGAGGACAACGCCAGGCCGGCAATGCAGATAGGGATGGTCGCCAGCACAATCGCCACCGCCAGCTTGAACCACGGGTCGTTGTAGTCGCCCCGGCGTACCGCGCCGATGCTGCCCGTGGTGACCTGGCGTACATCGCGCCAGAAGTAACTGACCACCGCCGCCAGCGCTGCCAACTGCATCGCCGCCGAAAACGCCGAGCCCGGGTCTTGCCAGCCGAGCAGGGCGGGCACCACACGCATGTGGGCGGTGGACGACACCGGCAGCAATTCGGTAATGCCCTGGATCACGCCCAGGATGAAAATCTGCAGGTAATCCAGGGAGGCAAAGCCCACATCCAGGCCGGCGGAACACACGTTGGTCAAAGTAGAGGTCCTTGAGAAAAAGATCGAAGCCGACGAAGTTTATTCTAAATGTTTCAGGATTTTCGGTTGGACGCGGCAAATCCGCAATCGGTTCAGCAAACAGAAAGGTTGTGCAATGTATTGGCCTGCGCGCGTGTTTTGTGTTCAATGGCGCCCTGCGTTTTGTCACCGAGAGCCCCATGCCTGAAACCACCGTTGAATTGATCCAGACTGGCCCCGAAGAGTCCGAGCTGATCCGCAACCTTTACCAGTATTACGCCTATGAGTCCTCGGACTGGGAGCAGGAAGATGTCGAAGCGGATGGCCGCTTCTACATCCACGATGAGCACCTGACCCGCTACTGGCACGACCCGCAATGGAGCGCCAACCTGCTGCTGGTGGACGGTTATATCGCCGGCTTTATGTTGATTGAAGGCAGCGAACTGCCGGGCATCGATGCCCTGGAACTGGCCGACCTGTTCATTCTCAAGCGTTACCGCCGCAAAGGCATTGGCCGTGCCATCGCCACCCAGGTGTTGAGCAGCGGCCAGGCCGATTGGCTGGTGCGTTTCTATGACCAGGATGAAGTGTCCCAGGCGTTCTGGCGTGCGGTGCTGGATGATTTGCCGCGCCCGGTGCAGACCCTCGAGCTGGAGGATGACCCGCAGTTGGTGAGTTACCTGATTACCCGAGCGGTGCTGCATTAAAGGCCTGTTGCATGGCCTGCGGCGGCTGCCCGAAGGCACGCAGAAACGCCTGGCGCATGCGCTCGCGATCACCAAAACCGGTTTCGCGGGCCACCACTTCGATCGGGTGACGGCTGGTTTCCATCATCGCCCGGGCGGCTTCCACGCGCAGTGATTCGATGGCCTTGGCCGGCGTTTGCCCGGTTTCTTCGCGAAACACCCGGCTGAACTGGCGCGGGCTCAGGCGGGCGACGTCGGCCAGGGCTTCCACCGACAGGTCGTGGGTCAGGTTTTCGCGGGCATAGGCCAGGGCCAGTTGCACGCGGTCGGACTTGGGGTCCAGTTCCAGCAGGGCCGACAATTGCGACTGCTCACTGCCGCGACGTTGCGCAATCACCAGTTTGCGTGCGATGCGCCGGGCCAGGTCACCGCCCAGGTCGGCCTCGACCATGGCCAGTGCCAGGTCGACACCGGCGCTCATACCGGCGCCGGTCCAGATCTGGCCGTCGACCACGAACAGTTTATCTTCCTCAAGCTGAATGTGCGGGTAGCGCTTGCGAAAGGCGGGTGCGTGGATCCAGTGGGTGGTGGTGCGCTTGCCTTCGAGCAAGCCGGCTTCGGCCAGCACGAAAATGCCCATGCACAACGAGGCTACGCGCCGCGATTGGGCGGAGGCGGCCTTGACCAGTTCGAGCAGGTTGGCTTGCGGCAAGCGAAATTCCAGATAGCCGCTGACGATCAGCGTGTCATAACCCTGCGCGCGGATCGGCGTGGTGTTCACCGAAAAGCCTTGGGAGGTCATCACGGCGCCGCCGCTCTCCGACACCAGGTGAAACTCATAGGCCGGTTCGCCGCGCAGCAGGTTCGCGCATTCAAATACCGAGCCCAGGCTGAGGCTCAGGGATTGGAAGTTCGGGTAAACCATCAGCGCAACGCTGTGCATCATTATTCTCCTAAAAAACGCGGGCCAGGGCGCGGGAGTGGCGATTGTCGACGGGTGCCAGGTAAACGGCAACCGGCTTTGTGGCATGTCCGGAATCCTTGCGCATATGACATTGTTGAAGGTCTGCGTGGCGCCTAACATCCCCTCAACGAACTAGACGACTGGTCTAATCGGACGGGAAGCGTGATGAACAACCAAGCTAAAAGTACTCGGCAGGTCATTCTGGACACGGCGCAAGTGATTGTCGGCCGTAAAGGATTTTCTGCGGTGGGCTTGAACGAAATACTGCAAGCCGCAGAGGTGCCCAAAGGCTCGTTTTATCACTACTTCAACTCCAAGGATGCCTTCGGCGTTGTGTTGCTCGACAGCTACTTTGACCACTACGTCAACGGCATGCAGCAGTTGTTTAATCAGCCTGGGCTGTCCGGTTTTGCCAAGTTGATGCGCTATTGGCACTCCTGGGTCGACAACCAGACCAGCTGCACCGACACGGGCAAATGCCTTGCCGTCAAACTCGGTGCCGAGGTGTCAGACCTTTCAGAGCCGATGCGTTTGGCCCTGCAGCGCGGCACCGCCCGCACCATTGCGTTGCTGGCCGAAGCCTTGCAGCACGGCGTTGAAGACGGCTCGCTGCCCGCACAGTCACACCCCGAAAGCCTGGCCCGGCGCCTGTATGCGTTGTGGCTGGGGACCAGCGTCATGAGCAAGATCACCCGAACATCCGCGCCGTTTGATGAGGCGCTGCTACTGACTCAACACCTACTGCAACCCATCGATCGAGGCACTGGAAAATGAAAGTATTAATGGTACTGACCTCTCACGACCAGCTAGGTAACACCGGTCGTAAAACCGGCTTCTGGCTCGAAGAGTTTGCCGCTCCGTATTACACCTTCAAGGACGCCGGCGCCGAACTGGTGCTGGCATCGCCGGCCGGTGGCCAGCCACCGCTGGACCCGGTAAGCGACCAGCCGGATGCGCAAACCGACGATACCCGCCGCTTTGCCGCCGATTCGGCCGCGCAGCAGGCGCTGGCCAACACGGTCAAGCTGGATTCGGTGAATGCTGCCGACTTCGACACGGTGTTTTACCCAGGCGGTCACGGGCCATTGTGGGACCTGGCCGAATCGCAAACGTCGGTCGCGTTGATCGAAGCGTTTGAGCGCGCCGGCAAGCCTATTGGGTTTGTCTGCCATGCGCCGGGTGCGCTGCGTCACGTCAAGGCGGTCAACGGCGAGCCATTGGTGAAGGGCCGTCGTGTGACGGGTTTCTCCAACTCAGAGGAAGCCGCCGTGGGCCTGACCGAGGTGGTGCCGTTTTTGATTGAAGATGATTTCAAGGCCCTCGGTGGCCTGTATGAGAAGGGCGCCGACTGGCAATCCTTCGTGCTTGAAGATGGCTTGCTGGTGACGGGCCAGAACCCTGCCAGTTCCAGTGATGTGGCCAAGGCCCTGCTGAAACTCACCGCGTAAATTAACTAACCGTTGCAGGCATTGGCGGCTCTCAAGAGCCGCCAACGCTTTTGTTCGCCCTGAATTTGGACAGTGACTCATGACTATGCGTGTTTTAAATACCCCGGTAAAACTGGGGCATCACACCTTGAATAACCGGGTTGTGCTGCCGCCCTTGACCCGTCAACGCAGTGCGCAACCTGGCGACATAGCTACTGACCTGATGGCCGAGTATTACCGCCAGCGCGCCACTGCCGGGTTTATGGTCAGTGAAGGCACGCAGATCGAACCGCGTGGTCAAGGCTACGCGTGGACGCCAGGTATCTACACAGCTGCGCAGATCGACGGCTGGCGCAAAGTCACCGAGGCGGTGCATGCCGAAGGCGGGGTGATTTTCGCTCAGTTGTGGCACGTCGGTCGTGTGTCCCATAACGCCCTGCAGCCAGAAGGGTTGGCACCGGTCGCGCCCTCTGCGTTACCGGCTGAGCAGGCGAAAGCTTTTATCGAAACCGGCCCTGGCGTGGGCGAATTGAAACAGCCGCCGGTGCCGCGCGCATTGAGCGTGCTGGAGATCGAGGAACTGGTGGGGCACTACGCCCAGGCGGCACGCAATGCCTTGGACGCCGGTTTTGATGGCGTGGAAATCCATGCTGCCAATGGCTACCTGGTCAACCAGTTCATCTCTGCACATGCCAACCAGCGCGACGACGAATACGGCGGCTCATTGCACAATCGCCTGCGCTTTCTGCGCGAGATCGTTGAAGCCGTGACGGCCGTGGTCGGGCCTGAGCGCCTTGGCGTGCGTTTTTCACCGTTGTTCAGCGGCACGGATCAGGACCGCGTGTATATCGGTCTGGTGGAACAAGACCCGCATCACACCTATATCGAGGCGATCAAGGTGCTGGAGGCGTCGGGCATTGCCTACGTGTCCATCGCTGAAGCCGACTGGGACAACGCCCCAGACCTGCCTGAAACCTTCCGCCAGGCGGTGCGCAGCACCTTCAGCGGGCGCATCATCTACGCCGGGCGTTACACCGCTGAGCGCGGTGCAAAGCTGTTGGAGTCGGGGCTGGCGGACCTGATCGCATTCGGTCGCCCGTTCATTGCCAACCCGGACCTGCCACAGCGGCTTTTCAATGGCTGGCCATTGAACCCGCTGCGGGCGGAGGGCATGTACGGCGGCTCGGCGCAGGGCTATACCGATTACCCGGTGTACGCCGGGTAATCACGTCAAGCCACTGCGATGGCGGTGGTTCAGGTGATTTATATTTCGCCCGTGCCGCCGCCTTCGCAGCCTCGCTGGGGCTCGACAGCTCCCACATTTGAGCTTTGTCGCTGGGTGAATCTGCGTTCGATGCGATGGCCCTGCTGACAGAGAGCTGAGCAGCAAAGCCGATCTACTGTGGGAGCTGTCGAGCTTTAGCGAGGCTGCGAAAGCGGTGGGTCAGGCAACTTTTATGTCGCATGTGCCGCCGCTTTCGCAGCCTCGCCGGGGCTCGACAGCTCCCACATTTGATCTTTATCGCTAGTGAAATCTGCGTTCGACGCGATGGCCCTGCAAACCGAACCCCCAGCAACATTGCCGATCCCCTGTGGGAGCTGTCGAGCTTTAGCGAGGCTGCGAAGGCGGTGGGTCAGGCAACAAATGTATCGCCTATGCCGCCGCTTTCGCAGCCTCGCCGCGGCTCGATTACTTAACTTGCAACACGATCTTGCCGATATGGTCGCCGCCTTCCATTCGCGCATGGGCCTGGGCGGCGTCGGTGTATTCATACACTTTGTCGATGATCGGCAGGCAGCGCCCGGCGGACAGCACCGGCCATATGTATTCGCGCAGCTGCTCAGCGATTGCGGCTTTTTCGTCCTTGGTGCGAGCGCGCAGCAACGAACCGGTGATGACGGCGCGTTTGCCGAGGATGGTCAGCAGGTCGACGTCATTGGCTTTGCCGCCGCCGAGAAAGCCCAGCATCACCAAGTGCCCGTCCATGCCCAGGGCTTTGAGGTTGTTGTTCAGGTAGGAGGCTCCCATGATGTCGAGGATCACGTCGACGCCCTGGTCGTCGGTCTTCTTGGCGATGACCTCGGCAAAGTCCTGCTCGCGGTAATTGATCGGCTCGGCGCCCAGTTTGGCAATCGCCGCGCATTTGTCGGCGCTGCCGGCGGTGGCGAACGCCTGGATGCCGAACTCCTGGCAGAGCATCAGCGCGGTGGTGCCGATGCCACTGGTGCCGCCGTGGATCAACGCGCGTTGGCCTGTGTGCGCGCCACCCAGGCCGAACAGGTTGGCCCATACGGTGAAAAAGGTTTCTGGCACGGCAGCGGCTTGAATCCAATCCATGCCTTCCGGAATCGGCAGGGCCTGGCTGGCGGGTACGGCGCAGAACTGTGCATAGCCGCCACCGTTGGTCAGGGCACAGACCTTGTCGCCCAGGCTGTATTCACTGACGCCGTCGCCCAGCGCAACCACTTCGCCGGCCACTTCAAGGCCCGGTATCGGGCTCATGCCGGGCTTCATCGGGTACTTGCCGGCGCGTTGCAGGGCATCGGGACGATTGACCCCGGCGGCATGCACGCGGATCAGAATTTCGCCGGGGCCGGGCGAGGGCACTGCAACCTGACGGGGCTGGAGAACCTCGGGGCCGCCGAAGGTGGTGATTTCAATCTGGGTCATGTCGTGGGGCAGTGTCATGTTCTGGATACCTGTAGCGATGAGCGTATGAAGTAGGACCGCAGCCGGTGGTGGTTGATTCAACCGGGGCGGTTTGTGTGGCGCCCAGCATAGCCGGCTCTTCACCATAAGGTCAGCACAGGCTTGCAAGCCCGGGCTCGGCTCTGCGGACACAATCGACGTCGGTTTCTTTTATGGACGTTGCAGATGAATGAATCTAAAAGCCAGGCGCTTGGGCTGCTGTTTCTACGAGTGAGTGCATCGCTGTTCTTGCTGTGGGTGCATGGGTTGCCCAAACTGCTCGACTACAGCCAACAATTGACACTGATCGAAGACCCGTTCCACCTCGGCGCCAATGTCACGTTATGCCTGGCGATTGGCGCTGAAGTCCTCTGCCCGTTGCTGATTATCGCCGGGGTCTGGGTGCGCCTGGCCTGTTTGCCGATCCTCGCTGTGCTGCTGGTGGCTTTGCTGGTAGTGCACCCCGAGTGGTCGCTGTTTGAAGGCCAGTTTGGATGGCTGCTGTTGATCCTGTTTTCCAGCATTCTGATCGCGGGGCCTGGTCGCCTGGCACTTGATCGCGGTTGAGCCTGAACGAAAAAAGACCGGGCAAGCCCGGTCAAGGAAAGGAGAGGGTCACGCCGTTGCTTCAGCGGTTGAGGAAGGCCAACAAGTCTTCGTTCAACTGCTGGGTGTGAGTGGCGGCAAAACCATGGGGCGCATCCTTGTAGACCTTCAATTGCGCACCTTTGATCATCTGCGCCGCCACTTTGCCGGTGGTCTCGAACGGCACGATCTGGTCACCATCACCGTGGATTACCAGGGTCGGCACATCGACCTTGGCCATGTCCGGGCGGAAGTCGGTTTCGGAGAATGCCGTGACGCAATCAACCGTCGATTTGAGCGATGCCTGCAAGGCAATCTGCAAGGTCTGGGTGAGCACGCCCGGCGAGACCTTCTGCCCTTGGTTGATGCTAAAGAACGGGGTATTGAAGTCGCTGATAAACTGCGCGCGGTCCTTCAGCAGCCCGGCCTTGATACCGTCGAACACATCGGTGGGCACGCCCTGCGGGTAGTCGGCTTTCTGACCGAAGATCGGCGTCACGGCACCCAGCAGTACCAGGCCGGCTACGCGTGCATTGCCATGGCGGGCGATGTAGCGAGCAACGTCGCCGCCGCCCATGGAGAAGCCCACCAGGGTCACGTCGGTGAGGTCCAGGTGTTCAATCAACTGGGCAATGTCGTCGGCGAAGGTGTCGTAGTCATTGCCGGTCCAGGGTTGGTCAGACCGGCCAAAACCACGGCGGTCGAAGGCGATGGTGCGAAAACCGCGGCTGCTGAGGTATTCCATCTGGTATTCCCACATATCCGCATCCAGCGGCCAGCCATGGCTGAACACTACCGGTTTACCGCTGCCCCAGTCCTTGAAGTAGATCTGGGTACCGTCTTTGGCAACGAATGTGCTCATGCATAACTCCTTGATTGAGGGGGGATGACTGCGCGTTACTATCGCCCTGTACGCGTCGAAGGGCTTGTACGCGTGTGCTTGCTTGGGGTTACCAACTGAATTTGAGCTCGACTCCCAGGTAATTGCTGTCGTCACCACCGGCTTCGCGCAGAGTGCGGCCCACCGCGTAATGCACGGCTTCGACCGCGCCGGCAAGGTTCGGCGTGAAGGCGTAGTCGGTGCGCAATTGAGCGTAGGCGCCGGTCCAGCGTTCACCTTTGCCGGCGGTGCCGGCCACCGGCAAGTTCGGTTGGGTATAGACCGCGTCGTCGGTGGTCTGTCGCCAGAGCAGGCCGATGGCAGTCTGTACGCTTAGTTTGGCAATGGGCTTGACGGTGATCGACGGTTTGACGTGGATCAGGTTGCTGTAGCCGGTATAGCCGGCGAGTGAAAAATAGTAGCCGTTGGGAAACAGCGGGTTGAACGTGCCGACGGTAGCGTCACCCGCTTTGCGGTCGCCGGAGGCGATATCCAGCTGCACGCCGAACCGTGGTTTCCAGGCCAGGTCGTCGAACGTATAGCCCGTACGACTGCCAGCGGCCCAGGCGCGAATCGACTTGCTGCCCACCGACCCCCTTTGCAGCATCGCCTCGATATCCCAATCGAAGCCCTGGGCTGCGCCGCCCAGGCGGGCGTCGATGAACTGGCGGGTTTCCTCGCCGTCGGCGTCCAGGTAGTGCGCAGCGCTGCGTTCATACACGCCGTAGTAGGCCGACAACTCATTGCTGCCGCCCACCAGTCGCTCGACCCGCAGCAGGTGAAAGCGCGCGTTGCTGTTGGAGCGGTCGTCGAAGGAGCTCTCGTCCTGATACTGCACCGGCTGGCTGGCGATTGCGATAAACCGCCAATGGGTGGTTTCCCAGTCGGCCCAGAGCGCATCGAACGACTGGCGCACATTCGGCCCATCCCGCGACGAGATAAAACGCTGCAAGTCGAAGGCGAAGTCCTGGCGGCCGATACGGCCCTTGAAGGTGCCGCTGCTGAAGGTGTTCACGTACTCGGCAAACGCCAGCCGCAAGTCGACACGGTTTTGATCGGCACCGCCAAGCGTGGTTTTGTCGTACGCCCGAGCATCTTCGAGTTGGGTGAACACCCGCCAGTTTTCGTCCAGGTGCAGGTCTGCGTGGATCTCAAAGCGCTGGATCAGGTAGCGATCAGGCTTCACATCGCGCACGCCGAAGCCACTGGCATCGTTCATCTCGAAACGTTCGCGCAAGCTCGCGCCCAACGACAGGTACGTCAACGGGTTGGCGCTTGACAGCGGGATGTACTTCAAATCGTCCAAAGGCTGCGTGCGCAGCACCGGGTCTTGCAGCACCGACCAGTTTTCCTGCCAGCGGTTGGTTTTGAGCACCGGTCGGGTGGCTTGCTCCTCGGCGTGGGCGCTGGCGGTGAGCAACGGCCACAACACGGCCAGGCCCCAGGGTGTACGACGATTCATTTTGCCGCGCTGAGCTGGTGAATTTCCGCGACGTATCCACCGGGGAATTCGACCATTGCGCTGCGCCGCCCTTGGCTCGCGAACGCCGGTACCAGCACAGTCGCGCCTGAGCCTGTGGCTTTGGCCAGGGTCGCCGTCAGGTCGTCGACCTGGTAACCGGTGGTCTCATGGCCGAACGGGTAGGGCAGTTGACCGTTGGTCACCAGTACGGCCATGCGACCGAACGGCGATTGCAGATCGACACGCCGGTAGACGCCGCCCTGGCCGATATCGATACCCGGTGCGTGTTTATTGTCAGCCAGGACGTTGCCATGGGAAAAACCGAGGAAAGCTTTGATAAATGCCTCGGCCCGCTCGGCAGGCAGGTACACGCGGTTTTCCGGCACCGTCTGAAACCCGGCGTAGTTCGGGGCCTGGGTGTGCCAGTAAAGCTGCATGTTCACACCGCCTGGCCACTGCACCACGGCATCGCGGCCGATGGGGTCGGGAAAGTCACTGACAATCACGGCTGCACCATTTTCCCGCGCGGCCTTGAGTGCCACGTCCATGTCCTTGACCAGATAACCGTTGCGCTCCTGGCCAAACGGATGCGGTATGGGGGTGCTGAAGCCGAACAGTGACACCGTACCGACGGGCGTCTGCAGCAATTGCGAGGTGGTACTGCTTGGCACTGGCAGTACGTTCACCACTACCTGTGGGGTACTTTTGCCACCGAAGGTCGCCAGGAAGCTCGTGGCAAAGCGGTCCACATCAGCCGGTGCCACATAGACGTGGCTGGTGTCGTACTGTGGCGCCACTGCCACGCTCGGGGTTGCTGCAAACGCACTGTTCATCATGGCCGCGGCCAACAGTGTCAATGCCAGGGTTACCCTATTCGCTTTTCTGCCCATGCCTGCTCTCCAGCCGTTTTTGGAAAGTCAGGAGCTTAGGCGGCCGGCACGGATGCGAATTGTACGGACGTGCTCGATGGAACACTTGAGGCAGGAAAGTCACGGGGCATAACAGGCGCTTTTTTCAGCGCGCAACCCTCTTTATTATCACGCCACCATAATAATCTTCGACACCAACTCCACCACCGTCTTGGCCTGCAACTTTCTCATCAAGCGCGCGCGGTGCACCTCCACCGTGCGGTGGGAGATCGCCAGGCGCAAGGCGATTTCCTTGGACTTGAGGCCATTGACGATGTGCATGGCGATTTCCCGCTCCCGTGGCGTGAGGTCGCCGGTGCCCTGGTGGGTGCGGTCCAGGCGCTCGAAGTGCCAGATCATCAGCTTGAACGGGTCTTTGGGCGTGAGGGTGTAGCCGTGGGACTTGGCCCAGAACACTTCGCCGTTCTGGTGCTGCATGAAACGCTCGTCGGAGTAGAAGCCGTTTTCGCTTTCCAGCAGCCAATCATGGCTACGCTTGCCAATGGCGTGGTAGTCAGCCTGGGAAGGGTAGATCAGCAGCGTCAGTTGGTTGACCAGCGCGTCGCGCGAATAGCCGAACAACTGCAGGAAAGCCTCATTACAGTCGACCATCACGCGGTTGCGGGTGACCAGTTGCGGCGCGGGGGAGAGCTGGAACGCCAGGCGTTCTATGTCGTGAAACTGCTGTGCAAACGCGTTCATTGGGCATCCTGCCTCATCGCTTTTCTCAACTGGGGCTACTTAGCCATGTAAGTAGTTGCACGAATTGGCGCGCGCCCAACGGTGGGTCATTGTAGGTAAATGTCCGCACCAAAAATAGAAGAAATTGATTATGCCAACTGATTGCGTCTCCATTGTTGCCGCCGGTCATTCACGTTTTGGTCGCCTTGAAGGCACCAGCCTGGAGGATCTGATCGTACAGGTCACCCGCGAAGCCCTGAAAGACGCGGCAATTGACGCGAGCGAGATCGACGCGTTGTTCCTTGGCCACTTCAACTCCGGGTTGGTGCCCGACGGGTTCCCGGCCTCCCTGCTGCTGCAGGCCGACCCTGGGCTGCGCTTCAAACCGGCGACCCGCTGTGAAAACGCCTGCGCGTCCGGCTCGGCGGCGATCCTGGCCGGGGTCCAGGCGATCCTGTCCGGCAGCGCCGAGCTGGTATTGGTGGTGGGCGCCGAAAAGATGACCCACACCACCACCGCCGAGGTGACCCAGGCCCTGGCCGGCGCCGGCTATCAGAACGACCCGGCCGAAGCGGGTTTGAGTTTCCCGCAGCTGTTCGGCCGTGCGGCGCGCCAGTACGCCGAGCGCTACCACTGCCCGCTGGGTTCGATGGCGGCCATCGCCACCAAGAACCACTCCAACGCCATGGCCAACCCGTTGGCGCAGATGCACCGGGTGATGGATTTCGAGCACTGCAACAACGTGTCCCAGAGCAACCCGTTTGTGGCCGAGTCGTTGCGCCTGACCGATTGCTCGCTGATCAGCGACGGCGCCGCCGCGATCATCCTGGCTTCGCCCAAGCGTGCGCGGGCGTTTCGCCGTGATGTGCAGATTCGCACGCTGACCCAGGTCAACGATTGCCTGCCGATTGCCCAGCGCGACATCCTCGCGTTTGAAGGCCCGCAACGCGCGATCCACACGGCGTTGCGCGGGGCGAATATCACCTTGGCCGACCTGAGTTTCGCCGAGGTGCATGATTGCTTCACCATCGCCGAACTGCTGATCTACGAAGCCATGGGCCTGGCACCCAAAGGTGAGGGGCACCGTGTGCTCGACAGCGGTGTGGTGCGCGCGGGCGGGCGGTTGCCGGTGAACCTGTCCGGCGGGCTCAAGGCCAAGGGGCATCCGGTGGGCGCCACCGGTGTGTCGATGCACGCCCTGGCGTTTCGCCAATTGACCGGCGAGCTGATCGGCCTGGCGGTACCCAACCCCGAATTCGGCCTGGTGTTCAACATGGGCGGGATGGCCGTGGCCAACTATGCCTCGGTTCTGCAAGCGCGGCGGAGCTGAGGCATGAACATTGCCAACTGGCTGCACGACACCCAGCGCCGCGACCCGCAACGCCCGGCGTTGTTTGAGGGCGCGCGGCAAGTCGCCGACTACGCGACCTTCACCGCCCATGTCCGCCAACGCGCCGCGCAATTGGTCGATCAATATGGCCTGGTGCCGGGCGATGCGGTGGCGCTGCTGATGAAGAACAGCTGCGACTACCTGGAAGTGCTCTACGCCATCTGGTGGCTGGGTGGCGTGGTGGTGCCGATCAACGCCAAACTGCACCCGGCAGAAGCCGCGTGGATTGCCACCAATGCCGAGGCCCGCCTGATCCTTACTGACGGCGGGCGGGTGTTCGCGTCATCCCGGGACCTGCCTGCGCGCTGCAAGGAGCTGGACGCTCATACGCTACCGCCGACCCGTGGCTGGCCGACCCTGGAGCAGCCGGCGCCGCGCCAGGATCAGGACCTGGCCTGGCTGTTCTACACCTCGGGCACCACCGGGCGCTCCAAGGGCGTGATGTTGTCCCACGGCAATCTGGTTGCCATGTCGCTGTGTTACCCCACGGATGTCGACCCAGTCAGTGCCGACGACGCAGCCGTGTATGCCGCGCCGATGTCCCACGGGGCGGGGCTGTACAACTTTATCCATGTGCGCTGCGGCGCTCGGCATGTGGTGCCGGCCTCCGGCGGTTTTGATGCCGGCGAGCTGTTTGGCTTGGCTACGGAGCTGGGCAATGTGTCGCTGTTTGCCGCGCCGACCATGGTCAAGCGCATGGTCGAACAGGCACGGCGCCAGGGTTATGGCGGCGACGGCATCAAGACTATCGTCTACGGCGGCGGGCCGATGTACCTGGCTGATCTGCGCGAGGCACTCGACACCTTCGGCCCGCGCTTGGTACAGATCTACGGCCAGGGCGAAAGCCCGATGACCATCAGCGTATTGCCCCGCGCGGTGATTGCCGACCGCCAGTGTGCAGGTTGGTCAGCCCTGGCGGCGTCTGTCGGCCACGCGCAAGCCTGTGTCGAAATCCGCATTCTCGATGCCCTGCACCAACCGCTGCCCCCCGGCGAGCGCGGTGAAATCGCCGTGCGCGGCGCCACGGTGATGCAAGGTTATTGGCGCAACCCAGAGGCTACCGCGCAAGCCCTGGTGGATGGCTGGTTGCTCACTGGCGATATCGGCTTTCTCGACCCGGCCGGCTACCTGACCCTCACCGACCGCTCCAAAGACGTGATCATCAGCGGCGGCAGCAATGTGTACCCGCGTGAAGTCGAGGAAGTGCTGGCGCAGCATCCTGACGTGTCCGAGGTGTGTGTGGTCGGCGAGCCGGACGCGCAATGGGGCGAGTCCGTGGTGGCCTTTGTGGTCACGCGCAGCGGGCAGGCGCTGGATGAGGCCGAACTCACCGCGTGGTTTTTGCAGCGCATGGCGTCCTTCAAGAAACCCAAAAAGTACGTGTTCAGAGCTGATTTGCCCAAGAACAGTTACGGCAAAACCCTCAAGACCGACTTGCGGCAGTGGTTGAAAGCAGCGAGTATCGCCGCGCTTTCCTAGCTTTTCATGGACAGAACAACCGACAAGGAGTCCCTTCGATGGGCAATACAGCGCAAGACACGCAGCGCAAGCGCCGCCGTGCATTTCTCGGTGCCACCTCCGGCCACTTGATCGAGTGGTACGACTATGGCGTCTACGGCTTTCTCGCCGTGTACATCGGCCAGGCGTTTTTCGTCTCCGATGACCCTACCACCAGCCTGCTCGCCAGTTTCGCGGCGTTCGCCCTGAGCTTCTTTATCCGGCCTTTGGGCGGGCTGTTCTTTGGCCCGCTGGCGGACAAGATCGGTCGGCGCAAAACCCTGATCATGGCGCTGGTGATGATGACCGGTTCCACTGTAATGCTGGGCCTGTTGCCCACTTACGCGACCCTTGGCATCGCCGCGCCAATCCTGCTGATCCTGGTGCGCTGCGTGCAGGGTTTTTCGGCGGGCGGCGAAATCGGCACCGTCACCAGTTTTATCTCTGAATATGCAGGCCCCGGCCGGCGTGGTTTTGCCACGTGCTGGCTGATGGTCACCGCCGTGCTCGGCCTGCTGCTGGGTGGCGCCGTGGCTAACGGCATGACCTGGATCCTCGGCGCCGAGATGATGCAGGAATGGGCCTGGCGCGTGCCGTTCCTGATCGCGGCGCCGTTGGGCTTTATCTCCATGTACATCCGCCTCAAGCTCGAAGACAGCCCGGAGTTTCTGGCCCTGCAACGCGCCGGGCAAACCTCCCGCGCGCCGCTGCGCGAAGTCTGGCAGTGGAAGCGCGCCATCGCCCTGGTGTTCTTCATCATCACCTTGCACAGCTCGATCTTCTATCTGGTGCTGACCTTTGCCTCGACCTACATGGCCAAGATCCTCAAGTTCGACAGCGGCACCACCTTGCTCTATGTGTTTGTCGCCAGTTTCTCGGCGGCATTTGTAATGCCGTTTGGCGGCGCCTTTACCGACAAGTACGGGCGCAAGCCGTTTCTGATGGTGATCGGCACGTTGGCCACGCTGGCGATGTTCTGGCTGTTCAAGTCGGCACCCACCGCCACGCCCGCGTCGTTCTTTGCGCCGTTGATGGCGGTGGCGATCCTGTTTGGGCTCTACGCCTCATCCACCTACGCGCTGATGAGTGAGTTGCTGCCTACGCGCATTCGTTCCACCGGGATTGCCGTGGCCTATAACGTGCCGGTCGCGGTGTTTGGCGGCAGCGCGCCGCTGATCTCCACTTGGCTGATCAAGGTCACGGGCGACATCACCTCGCCGTGGTACTTCTACGTGGCCACCGGTGTGGTGTCGCTGATTGCCTTGGTGGTGTTGCGCAAAGAGGACTTTGTTGCCAGCGGTAGCCCGGTGGTTGTGCCGCCTGCGGCGGCAGCAGCGCTGGCCTGATTGCTCAGGGGCGTTGGGGTTTGACCGACGTCCCGAACGTATTGCCCATGCGGTTACTGGTCGCCGCCGGTGTGGCTAACCCCACCTGGTTTGGCGGCCGTTTGTGTACCGGGAGGTTCTGCGCCTCGCGGTTCTTTTGCGCGGCCTTGGCCGCGTCCGGGTCATTGCCCATCTGCTGGCTCAGGCAGCCATAGTCGGGCGCCTTGTAGCCATCCACAGTGACTTCCGTGCAGCCTTTGGCAGCGGATTCGGCGTGGGCGGCCAGTGGCAATGCGATGCACAGCAACAGGCCGGCGAGTAGAGTGAAACGCTTCATCGGAGCCTCCTGGCAGGCCCGCACAGAGGGGCCATTAGTGCTGCAAAGTGTAGTGCAGCGGGCTTGCCGTCACCGTGATGTTTTTTTTGCTATCACCGTAACATCAGGTTCATAAACTGGCCTCAGGATGACGGTTTTCAAGGACACGTCAGCCGTGCAGCGATGCCGCGTGGAGGGTGAACAGGGAGGCTGGAAGCGCGCCATGGGTGCCCTGGCCTTGCTGTTGCTGTTGGTTGGCGTAACGCCCGCAACTGCCGCGCCACCGCTGCTGACGCTGGACCTGCCGGCGCAGGACTTGGAGCACGCACTGCATGCCTACAGCCGCGCCACCGGGATGGCGGTGCTGGTCGACCGTGATTTGACGCGGGGCCGGCGTTCCATCGCTGTACGCGGGCGGTTCACTGCGCAGGAGGCGCTGGCGCTGTTGCTGACGGGGAGTGGCCTGATGGCGCGTTATGCCCGCGATGATGCGGTTACCCTGCAAGTCCCGCCGACCCCGGCGCCTTCGTTGCGGGGTGCGTCAGCGCGCAACACCGCGCACATCAACAACAGTTACGCCGCCGCGCTGCAACAGGCGATCGAGGCCAGCCTGTGCCGTTCGCCCCTGACCCGGCCCGGCAGTTTCCGGGCGTTGGTGCAGGTGTGGGTCAATGCCCAGGGAATGATTGAACACAGCCGGCTGGTCAGCTCCACCGGCGATGAACAACGCGATGAAGCACTGGTGCGCGGCCTTGGTTCAACCCAGGTCGAACGCCCGGCACCCAGTTCGCTGCGCCAGCCGGTGACTTTACTTTTGATGCCCGACACAACAGGAATACGCATGGAATGCACAGCAGGGACGGGAGCCGCGGGCGGATGAAAAACACCGGGCACAGTGCGATGGTCAGTTTGTTTCTGGCCTCCTATGAAGACTTCAAGGTGCGCCTGCGCAAACGTCTGGGTTCGGAGGACCTGGCCAATGATGTGCTGCACGAAACCTACCTGCGGGTCGACCGCATGGACGTGCCGCCGAACCTGCAACAACCCAACGCCTACCTGTACCGCATGGCCCTGAACATCGCCGCCGACCGCCGCCAGGCGGATGCGCGCCTGCTCACCGGCAGTGAGGTCGAGCAGTTGCTGCAAAGCGCCGACGAGGCCCAGGACCCTTCGCGAGTCGTGGGTGGCCAGAAAGAGATCCAGTCCCTGGTCAAAGCCCTTTATGAACTGCCGGCGCGCCGACGCAAGATACTGATCGCTGCACGCCTGGAAGAAGCGCCGCACCTGGAAATCTCCCAGCGTTTTGGCATATCCACGCGCATGGTCGAGAAGGAAATCAAGGCAGCCTTGGGCCACTGTGCCAAGCGTCTGGAAAGAAAAGTGATTCAGCGGTTCGGTCCCGGGGCCGGAAAACCGTCTTAGTGTCGAGTCCCTGATAAAACCGTGAGTATGTGCGCGCTTGAACATTTTCAGCTTCCCCTCCACTCGGCAATCGCCCGCTGACCCTGTGCATGATCAAGCCCGTGATTGGTTGCTGTTGCTGACCTCGGGCCGAGCCACCGTGGCCGATGCCAAAGCGTTGCAGGCCTGGATCGCGCAAAGCCCGGCGCATGCCCAAGCGTTCGAGCAGGCCAAGCTGCTGTGGCGGCAATTGGGCGCGGCCACTGAACAGTCGGCACCGTCCCGTCAGTTTGGGCGCCGTGCATTCCTGGGCGGGGCGATTGCAGCCACGGCAGCGGTGGTGATGGTGCGTGTTGGTGTGCCGGGCGGGTTTGCCGGGTTAACGGCCGACTATCGCACCGAGGTGGGTGAGCAGCGCCAGGTGGCGTTCAGCCAAGGCGTCAGCCTGGAGCTCAACACACAGACGCGCATCAGCCGGGTCGGGCAGGGGATTGAGTTGCTTGAAGGCGAAGTCGAAGTGCTCGCCCAATTGGCGCAACCGCTGAAGGTGCAGGCAGGCGAGGGCTGGGTAAGTGCGGCGCAGGCGCGGTTCAATGTGCGTAACACCGACCGCAATGTGTGCGTGACCTGTATCGAGGGTTCGCTGACGGTGGACGTTTCCGGGCGCAGTGTGCGCTTGGAAAATGGCCGGCAACTGACGTATGGCGCGGGCCGTGTGGGCGAGCCGGTTGCGGTGGATGCGCAGGCGGTAGTCGCTTGGCGTGAGCAGGTGCTGGTGTTCAACAACGCGACGTTGGCGACGGTGGTGGATGAGATCAATCGTTATCGGCCGGGGATGTTGGTGTTGCTTAATAAAGAACTGGGGCAGCGGCGGGTGCAGGCGCGGTTCAGTTTGCAGCAACTGGCGGGCGTGGCGCTGTTGATTCGGGATGCGTATGGGGCCAAGTGTACGGAGTTGCCGGGTGGGGTGGTGTTGCTCAGCTGAGATCGTTCCCGCGCTCTGTGTAGGATTTTTTCCTCGATGCCTGTAGGTGTCTTCTCGTTGTGTTTTTTCGGCCTCTTTGAACATCTGCCCAATCACACTGGCGGTGTTTATAGTCACTGCTGGGAAAAAACACGGCAGGGAGCCGATCATTCATGAATATCCGCAAAAAGCATCTTCAGGGGCAGGCAGTACAGCCAGCTTGTCTTTCACATTCGGGGCATCGCCTGCGGGTGGCGCTCAAAGCCTGCGAAATTCCTCCGACGGCGTTTGCCGAGTGGTTGCGCATCAGTCCGCAACGTTTGAACAATTGGTTTTTGCGGGGTTTGCCGGATGTGCATGTGGAGGAATTGGCGCGGCTGTTAAGTTTGAGCAAGGCGTGGCTTGAGACGGGGGAAGGGGAGCCGTAGGTTGGGCTGGAGGGGGCATATCCATTTGCTTTGTCATGGCCGCCCAGGCTCGGCATGCCCGCACTCCGGCCATCGTGGTTAACGGGGCGACTCTCAGATCTAAAGCAGAGCAAGATCAAGTTCTACAGCACGGCGGCCTGAAAGCCGACCTGAGTGGTTGAAGCAAGAGCCAGATCAAGTGCAAAGCAACAGCCTATCTACCTGATGCAACGCGGTCTGAATGTGGGAGCGGGCTTGCTCGCGAATGCGGTGGGTCAGTGACAGTTGAATTGACTGACCCACCGCA
>NZ_CBFHAZ010000055.1:0-40678 GCF_965653655.1 Pseudomonas onubensis
TGCTGTTGCCGTTGCTGTTGCTGTGGCCCTTACATCCTTTTCGATGACGAAGTCAGCGGTCTTTTGATCTGCGCTTTTGATCGTGATCTTGATCTGAAATCGCCCCGTCAAACACGATGGCCGGAATCTGACAGTGATTTGGGGGGTAAACCGGCAGGGATGCCGGTTTAGCCGCCCCGCGCCATGGATGGCGCGTGGCGGCGGCCCCCCAAATCACTGTCGGATTGCGGGCATGCCGAGCCACAGCGAGGCACCGAGTGTTGGGGCGAGGACTTTTTGCTTACTTTTTGCTGGGCCGGCATTCCGGTCCCTCAAAAAGTGAGCCGCCGTCAGGGCGGAACCCTAAGCCGCCGTTACCGCAGCAACGGATATGCACACCACTCAACCTGCACAGTACCAGGCCCGAAAGCGCATCAATGTGCCTTAGGGCTGCCGATACAATCCTTATAGCAAGGATCCACACGCACATCCGGCCTGTCGTCGACGTAGAATCCGTCGCGATTGGGCATCTTCAGATGGGTGAGGGTGGCAGCATCCAGCGTGGCGTTCGCTTCCACTATCTGGTTTTTGTTGAGGATATAACCCACCACCGCGTACACCTGATCATTGCTCAACGACTGTGGTTGCTGAAAGGGCATGGTGCGCCTTACATAGTCGAACAGGGTGGTTGCGTAGGGCCAATAACTGCCGACGGTTTTTACCGGTTTGGGCGTGGGCAGCGAGCCAGCACCGCCGATTAATGCCGGGCCTGTGCCGCCTTCGAGGTGGGCGCCGTGGCAGCCAAGGCAGGCGGTTTGATAGACCTTTTCGCCTTCCACGACGGTGCCTTGCCCGGCCGGCAGGTTTTTGCCATCGGGAGCGACGTCGATGGTCCAGCGGGCGATGTAGTGCTCTGTCACCGGCTGCCCCAAGCCGGATTGCGCAGCCGTCGATGCGCACGAAACCACGCCCATGCTCAGTAGCCCCAATGCCAAGGCGGTAAAGTTATGCACGGCCATTGGTAACCTCCCCGTTGGCCTTGATGCGCCAGGGCTGGATTGCATTGTTGTGGTAGAACGAAAAATCCCCGCGCACGGCTTTCAGTTGTTCCAGGCCGGGTTGCACGTAGCCGGTCTCGTCCATGGCGCGACTCATGATGAGCATTTCTTTGCCCTGCCATTCAAAGGGCGCACGAAACACCGTCAGGCATTTGTTCAGCACCGGCGCCTGAAGCGTGGCCGCATACCAGTTATTGCCGCCATCGACGGACACGTCCACGCGGGTGATTTTGCCGTTGCCGCTCCAGGCGATACCGCGTAGTTCATGTTCGCCTTTACGGGTGAGTGTCTGGCTGCCGGACGGGGCAGTGATGATTGACTTGCACTCCATCACGAAGGAGAACTTCCTGGCCCGCCCATCCGGCATCAAGTCGGTGTATTTGGCCGTTTCTTCACGGCTATAGGCGGGGGCATCGGTGACATGCAGGCGGCGTAGCCACTTGATGTGGGTATTGCCTTCGTAACCCGGCACGATAAGGCGCAGGGGGTAGCCTTGTTCGGGGCGCAGCCTTTCGCCGTTTTGGCTGTAGGCCACCAGCACATCATCCAGACATTTTTCGAGCGGCAGGCTGCGGTTCATGGCGGCGCCATCGGCACCCTCTGCCACAATCCATTTCGCCTCAGGCTTGAGGCCGGCCGCGTGCAGCAGGGCTTTCAACGGCACGCCGGTCCATTCGGCGCAGCTGACCAGGCCCGCGACTTCAGCGGCGGTTTTGCCCCAGGGTGGCAAGAATGAAGGGTTGCCCGAGCATTCGATGAAGTGGATGCGCGAGACGGCAGGGAACTGGCGTAGCTCATCCAGGGTGAACAGCAGGGCGGTGTCGGTCAGCCCATGAATCACCAGGAAATGTTTTGCTGGATCAATCGCTGGCACGCCGGCGTGATGGCGTTCAAAAAACAACCCGTTGGGCGTGATGATGCCGTCCAGTTCCTGCAAGGGCGAAGTGCTGTAGGCCGACATGCGTTCGGTAAGCCCAGGGTAGAGAGTGCGCACCGCCTCTGTCTCAAAGCTGGACGGTTTACCGTAGGGCACACCGGTGGGGCCGCCCAAGGTTTTTGTCCAGGCCGGCACTTCGAGTTGGTCATCGGTTGAAGTGGGCGACTGTGCCGCGCGTGCCAGCGGCCCAAACGTAGCCCCGAGCGCGGCGCTGCCCACCAGCAGGCCGGTTTTACCGAGAAAGTCCCGACGGGCCAAAGGGGCGGTGATTGCGGGTTTATCGTCTGTTGAGTCGTCCTTCATTCCGGCTCTCCTGAGCAAAAATTTTGGCGACTCACCAGCGGTTCACGCTGCACCATGGATTTTAATGTAGTCGGGTTTTAACCACAGGCGTAGAAATTGACGTAACGGCGGCAAATTAATTTTCAAGCGAATGACTTTTTTCTCCTCCGCCAAGGTCCACATCCTTCAGGAACCCTTGAACCCAGGAGAATGACCCCATGACCACCCCCAAAGCACTGTTGATTCTGCACGGCAAGCAAGCCCTCAATGAGGACGTGCGCGCGGCTGTGCAGGCACGGCGCGAGCAGGGTTGGGAGCTGGCGGTACGGGTGACGTGGGAGGGCGGCGATGCCCAGCGCCTGGTCAACGAAGCCTTGGCCGACGGCTATACCCATTTGATCGCCGGCGGTGGCGACGGCACCTTGCGCGATGTGGCCGAGGCCATGGCCCTGGCCAAGACCGACGCCAGCCTGGTGCTGATGCCGCTGGGCACCGCCAACGACTTTGCCCGCGCTGCCGGCGTGCCGCTGGAGCCTGCACGGGCGCTGGCGCTGCTGGATGTGCCGCCCAGGGCCATCGACCTCGGCCAGGCCGGTGGGCAGATGTTCCTGAATATGGCCACCGGCGGCTTTGGCAGCCAGGTCACGGCCAATACCTCGGAAGACCTGAAAAAGGTGTTGGGCGGCGCCGCGTATCTGTTCACCGGGCTGTCGCGTTTCAGCGAGTTGAAGGCGGCGTATGGCGAGCTGGAAGGGCCGGGCTTTCACTGGAAGGGCGACTTGCTTGCGCTGGGCATCGGCAATGGCCGCCAGGCCGGTGGTGGGCATGTGCTGTGCCCCGGCGCGCTGGCCGATGATGGCTTGCTCGATATCAGTATTCTGCCGGCGCCCCAGGAAGTGGTGGGCACGCTGATGACCCTGATGAGTGACGGCTGGGGCCTGGACAATATGTTTGTCCGCGCGCGCCTGCCATGGGTCGAAATCAAAGTGGCCGAAGGGCTCTATATCAACCTCGATGGCGAGCCGCTGAAGGGCGATGACCTGCGTTTTTCCGCGCTGCCCAAGGCCCTGCGCGTGCACTTGCCGGTGGGCTCGCCGTTAGTCGTCCAGGCTGATGATCTGCTCGCGAACGGCGAATAACACCAGGCCTGCCACGTCGAAGATTTGCAGGCGTTTCATGATCTGCGAGCGATGGGCTTCCACCGTTTTGATACTCAGGCCCAGGCCCTGGGCGATTTCCCGGGTGGACTTGCCGCGCACAATCAGGCGCAGGATCTCCAACTGGCGCGCCGTGAGGTTGTGGCTGTCGGCGGCGGTGGAGATCGGCCCCTGGCTGCGGATCAGCGCCTGGTTGATCACTGTGTGGGCAATCGCCGGGCTCAGGTAGCGCTCGTTGTTACGCAAGGCCAGCAAGGCGTGTTCGAGCTCGTTGGCGGTGGTGTCCTTGAGCAGGTAGCCATGGGCGCCGCACTCCAGCGCGCGCATGATCAGCTCCGGGTCGGTGTGCATTGACAGGATCAGCACCTTGCTTTTGGGGTAGGCGGCCTTGAGTTGCTGTAGTGCGTCGAGGCCGCCGGTGTATTTCATCGACAGGTCGAGCAGTACGATATCCGGCTGCAGGGCGCTGAATGTCTCCAGCAATTGCGTGCCATCGCTGGCCTCGCCGATCACGCTGTAGCCTGGGATGTCCTGGATCAGCGCGCGTACGCCGGCCCGGATCAGTGCGTGGTCATCCACCAGGAGTAAGTTGCAAGTCACTCGAGAACCTTAGGGGAATTGGCCCGTTCGAGGGCGCGGGGCGCCCAGGGGAATAGCGCTTCGATGCGCGTGCCTTTGCCTGGCTGGCTGCTGACAGACAACGCACCACCCAGTTGGTCGATACGCTCGCTCATGCCGGCCATGCCCCGTTGGCCTTCCAGGCTTGGGTTGGGCGCCGGTGAAAAGCCCAGGCCGTCATCGCAGATCATCAGCGACAGGCCTTCGGGCAGGCGTTGCAGGCGTACCAGCAAGTTCTGCGCCTGGGCGTGGCGCAACATATTGGTCACCGCTTCCTGGGTGATGCGAAAGGCTGCCACGGCCATTTCTTCCGGGATGCCGGTCAGGCGCTGCTGGCATTCCAGGCTCCAGTGTACCGAGGTGTTTTCCAGGGTCTTGAGCAGGTGCGCGCGCAGGCTCGCTTCAAGGCCCAGGCTCGCCAATTGGCGTGGGTTGAGGATGGCGGACACGTCGCGCACTTTGGCCAGGGTTTCGTTCAAGGTATTGCATAACACCGTGCATTGGCTTTGCAGGTCGTCGGGCAGGCGGCGCTTGAGCCATTCGCTTTGCAGTTTGGCGGCGGTCAGCAGTTGGCCGATATCGTCATGCAATTCGCGGCTTAAACGGTGGCGCTCGTTTTCCTGGACCTGCAGCAGGCGGTCGGCCAGTTCCTGCGGCTGGAATTTTATCGATTTGCGCGAGCGCCACTGTTGCAGCCCCACCACCATCAACGTGGCCAGGTTGAGCAGCAGTATCAGCAAGGGCAGCGGCGCGGCGTGGGTGTAGGCCCACAGGCTGACCAGCAGCGAGCAAAAACACAGGGCGAGGACCAGGCGGCGGGCATTGCTGCGGGCATTGCTGCGGGCATTGCTGTGGGACACGGACCTTGCGATGAGTGACTTCAGGCTGGCGTACATAGCGGATGGAGCCAATCAAGGTTCGCTGCGGGAAGACCGGTCATGGCGGCTGACAGGGCTCTGTGTGGAATGCGGTGCCGGAACGTTTTTTTATACATGATGAAGTTGAGTCACTTCGAGCGGGGCATAGTACCACCACTATTACCGTTGGTCGCCTGGCGCCTTAGCCTGTTCGGTTTAATCTGCGCAAAACGCCGAGGAACCTGACTCTGTAGTTCAAAGAGTCAGCCGTTTACTCGAGGTAGTTATATTAATTTGATGTGTTTGTATCGATATTGCGTTGATGGCTAATTGATATATATCGCCCGCGCATCATTATCGACCGTTTAATGTACGGTCGTTTTTAGATAACTCGACGATCAAATACGACCTGTCAGCACTCAGGACGCGTGATGTAGGCGCTGTTGTGGTTTATGCGTGAAGTCTTTCTGCGGGATCTGCAAGGTGACGGTCGCGATGAGTGTGGTTTGTTCGCTGTCGTCCAGCGTCAGTTCGCCGGTGCGGATGTCGATCAGCTCCAGTTGCCAGGCCAGCAGCGTCAGGCAGTCATGCAGGGCATTCAGTGCCTGGTCGTGCAGCTCCATGGGGCTGGCGGCGTTGGCGATCAGGTATTGGATGTGCCGGGAAAACTCGCTGATCGCCCGCAGGGCCAGGCCTTCGGCTTTTTCCGCCAGCTTGGCCAGGCTGGTTTTCATGCAGTCGATGGCATCGTTGTCGTTGCGAATCAGATGTAAGTGGTGCAAGCACTCTTCTGATTTGGCCAAGAGCTTTTCGGCTTCCAGCAGAAACTCTGGAAGTGCAGTTTGCCATTCGTTTGCGCTATTCATCATGCAAGTCTCCGCAACATAAGGTCGGGTGATGAGATGCCGCACCGGGTGAATAGCGTAAAACTACCGCCGAAATATGACTGAGATCTGTAGCCTGCTTCTGAAATTCCAGTAGGACCGTTACTTGAATGAGCCGAGTAGCCGTGGAAGGCCTTGGTCATTCGGGTCATTTGCACAACTTTGGTTGCCGCCACGTATAAGTCTGAAAGACCCGTGGGCCGAGGGCTTGGGATGGCAAACAAAAGCCTGACTCCATTCATGCAATGAGAATGGCGTCACATTAATGGCTATTAGATATCGCGAATATCAGGTCGGGCCTGATTGTGCATAGGGGAATCCCTTACGCAACGGAACCCTACGTCGATTTGAATGTCGCGCAAGGTCGCTGTACTGCCGCTTGGAGGGCGGATTGCAGTAAACCATGATGTCAGTGTGACATCAATGAATTTACATGGCATTTTACCGGGGTCAAGGTCTGGCGCTGGCCGCCGATAACCAGCCTTAAGTGAGCTGCACAATCCCACATCAGGAGCTTTTAATGGCCGGCATTCTCGACACGGTAGATCAACGCACGCAACTGGTGGGTGAGAATCGCCTGGAGATCCTCATGTTTCGCCTGGCCGGGCGGCAACTGTTTGCGATCAACGTGTTCAAGGTTCAGGAAGTCCTGCAACTGCCCAAGTTGACCCTGATGCCCCAGCGTCACCCGTTTGTGTGCGGCGTGGTCAACCTGCGTGGCCAGACCCTGCCGGTGATCGACCTGTCTCAGGCCATCGGCATGCGCCCGCTGGTACCGGGGCCGAACAGCACGATTATCGTCACCGAGTACAACCGTTCGGTGCAGGCCTTCCTGGTGGGCGGTGTGGACCGCATCGTCAACATGAACTGGGAAGCCATCCTGCCGCCGCCGGCCAGCGCCGGGCGCCAGCATTACCTCACGGCCATCAGCAAGGTCGATGACCAGTTGGTGGAAATCATCGACGTGGAAAAAGTCCTCGCCGAAATCGTGCCGTACAACGCCAAAGTCTCGCGTGAAAAACTTGAAGACCCGGTGCTGGAACGTGCCCGTGGCCGCGAAGTGTTGCTGGTGGACGACTCCAACGTGGCCCTCTCGCAACTGCGCGACACCCTGGGGCAACTCGGCGTGAAGATGCACATTGCCAGCGACGGCCTCAAGGCGCTGAACATGCTCAAGGCCTGGGCCGACAGCGGCCAGGTCATGACCGACAAGTTGCTGATGATCTTCACCGACGCCGAAATGCCCGAGATGGACGGCTACCGATTGACCACCGAAATCCGCAACGACCCGCGCCTGCGTGGGCTTTACGTGGTGTTGCACACCTCGCTGTCGGGCAGCTTCAACGACTCGATGGTCAAGAAGGTCGGGTGCGACAACTTCCTGTCCAAATTCCAGCCCGACAAGCTGGTGGATGTGGTGCGCCAGCGCTTGATGTTGGACGAAGTGCCCGCCTGACTTTAGGATGACACTTTGTTTCCCAGGAATGCAGGCCCATGCTTCGTCTCAGCGCGTTGTACCGTTACCCCTTGAAGTCCGGCAAGGCCGAAACCTTGCAACACATCGGCCTGGATAAACTCGGACTGGACGGGGATCGACGCTGGATGCTGGTGGACGAAGCCAGTGGCCGATTCCTGACCCAGCGGGCGGTGGCGAAGATGAGCCAATTGTCGGCGTTGTGGAACGGCGCCGGTGGCCTGACCCTGAATTCACCCGGCTTTGCCACCCTCGACGTGGCGCTGCCGGGCAGCGATGCCGAGTTGCGCGGCGTGACGATATGGCGCGACACCCTGCGTGTACCGGATGCCGGCGATGCGGCGGCGGCCTGGGTCAGTGACTTTATCGGCAAGCCCACGCGGCTGGTGCAGGTGCCGCTGGCACGTGCACGTACTACCGAGGCCGGTTATGGCAAGGACGACGATCAGGTCGGTTTTGCCGATGGTTTCCCCTTGCTGCTGATCGGCCAGGCCTCGTTGGACGACTTGTCCCAGCGCATCGGCCGGCCGATGGAAATGCTGCGTTTCCGTCCCAATCTAGTGATTGAAGGCAGCGAGGCCTTCGCCGAAGACGGTTGGAAACGCGTGCGTATCGGCGAAGTGGAGTTTCGCGTGGTCAAGTCGTGCTCGCGCTGCATCCTCACCACCATTGATCCGGCCAGCGGCGAGCGCAGTGCCGACCGCGAACCGCTGGCGACACTCAAGACCTACCGTGAGCGGGGCGGTGACGTGATGTTCGGCCAGAACCTGGTCAACGATGGCATCGGCGAATTAGCCGTCGGAATGCCCATGACGATCCTGGAATAAAAAATGCCCGTCTCCTGCGAGACGGGCATTTTTTTGCGCTGTAACCCTTAGCCGCGGTATTCGCACAGGTAAGCGGTGTCTACGGCGACCTTCAGCTGGAACTTGCTGTTGGCCGGCACGTTGAACTGGCTGCCGGCGGCGAAGGTTTCCCAGGTGTTGGCGTCTGGCAGCTTGACGGACAGGGCGCCGGACACCACGTGCATGATTTCACGCTGGGCGGTGCCGAATTCGTATTCACCCGGGGCCATCACGCCGATGGTCGCAGGGCCCTCAGCGGTGCCGAAAGCGATCGACTTGACGGTGCCGTCGAAGTACTCGTTGACTTTGAACATGGGTGAATCCTCGCAAAAGGGTCTGGAAAGGTCGGCCAGTATGCCCAAGGCCAGGGGAGCTGCCTAGACCGGCAAAATCAACGGTAGCAGGCGTGCGGTATTGCGCGCGTCTTCGAGTGCCCGATGTTGCTGGCCATGGAACTGCATCCCCGCCAATTGCAGCGCGCCATTGAGCCCCAAGGGCTTGTCCAGGCGCCGGGCCTTGGCGAAGCGCTGCTTGAGGTTCACATGCGCGGTCTGGGCGAGCGCGCTGGTCAGGCCATGGCGTTGCCATTCAAGTTCGAGCTGCGCGCGATCGTAGTCGCCCCAGCTGGCCCAGCCTTCCAGGCGTGCTTGATGCTGGCCCAGCCAACGCTCGAACAACGGCCACACCTCGGTAATCGGCGCCGCCGCGTCGATGTTGGCCTGGGTGATATGCGTGAGTTGGCGACAGAACGGCGTCAGCAAGGGCCGGCGCAGCGGCCGCACGAAGCGCTGGAAGTGATCCAGTTCGCGACCCTGGCGGTTCACCAGGCTGGCGCCGATCTCGATGACTTCCATCTCTGTCACGGGCCAGCCGCCTTCATCCGTTGTGGCTTCAAGGTCAATAATCAGCCAATGGGGCATCGTGCAGGTTCCCGTACTCGTCCTTTCCTGATGGGGATAGAGCGTAGCTGGGCCGTGTAGTTCCGCCTAGGGTGTTATTCGATCTCCAGCAAAACCTGGCGATTGCGCACTTGATCACCTGCGACGACCTGCACAGCCTTGATCACACCGTCGATGCCGGCTGTCAGCGGATGCTCCATTTTCATGGCTTCGAGCACCAGCAGCAGTTGGCCTTTGCTGACGCTTTCACCAGCGCTTACGCGGATATCGACAATCGCGCCGTCCATCGGCGCCTTGACGATGCCGGTGCTGGCATCGGCCTGGCGGCTGGCGACGTGGTGGGTGCGGTTGACGATCTTCACGCCCGGCAGCCAGAGTTGAGTGTCGTCCAAATGGTAGGGCAGGCGTCGGCGGATGCCGTCGATCACCAGCGTGGCCCAGCGGCCATCGGTGGTCAGGTCGCGGATCTCGATGCCGTTGGCGTGCAGGTGGTTGCCGTCCAGTACGCTGACGTCGAGGTCCCGTACCTCGTCGTTCACCGCCAGGCGATAGCGCCAGGGGGCATTGTTGCGCCATCCCGACAAGCCTTGGCGGTGGGCGCTGGCGCTGTGTTGGTAAAACAGCGCGGCGGCCAGGGCAAGCTGCTCATCCGTCGCGACGTGACGCGGGATGTCATGGAAGCGCTCGGCGATAAACCCGGTGCTGAACTCACCCGCGATAAAGTCCGCGTGCCTGAGCAGGTCGACCAGCAAACCCTGGTTGGTAGTGACGCCCAGCAACACCGTGTCTTGCACTGCGCGCAGCAATTTGCGCCGGGCCTCCTCGCGGGTGGCGCCGTGGGCGATGATTTTGCCGAGCATGGCGTCATAGAACGGGCTGATGCGTTGGCCTTCCAGCACGCCATGGTCGATGCGTACACCGCCAGCCGGTTCCCAGCGCAGTACGTCGCCGGTTTGCGGTAAAAAGCCCTGGGCCGGGTCTTCGGCGTACAGGCGCACTTCCATGGCGTGGCCGGTCAGGGTCAGGTCGGCCTGTTGCAAGGGCAGCGGTTCGCCAGCGGCGATGTTCAGTTGCAACTTAACCAGGTCCAAACCCGTGACCAGTTCGGTGACCGGGTGCTCCACCTGCAGGCGGGTGTTCATTTCCAGGAAGTAGAAGTGGCCGTTGCGGTCGAGCAGGAACTCCACCGTGCCGGCGCCGACGTAATTGACCGCACGCCCAGCCTTGAGCGCCGCTTCGCCCATGGCTTGGCGCAGCGCAGGTGTCATCACCGGGCAGGGCGCTTCTTCGATGACTTTTTGGTGGCGGCGCTGGATCGAGCAGTCGCGTTCGCCCAGGTAGATGAGGTGGCCGTGGCTGTCGCCGAACAGTTGGATCTCGACATGGCGCGGGTCGATCAACGCCTGTTCGAGAATCAGTTCGTCACTGCCAAACGCGTTGAGGGCTTCGGAGCGTGCGGTGCGCAGTTGGTCGAGCAGTTGGCTGCTGTCGTGAACCAGGCGCATGCCACGCCCGCCACCGCCGGCACTGGCTTTGATCATCAGCGGGTAGCCGATGCGCTCAGCCTCTTGCTGCAAGGTCGTGTCATCCTGGGCATTGCCTTGGTAACCGGCGATGCACGGCACACCCGCGTCGAGCATGGCGAGTTTGGACCGGCGTTTGCTGCCCATCAGCTCGATGGCGGCAACGCTGGGGCCGATGAAGATGAGGCCGGCGTCCAGGCAGGCTTGGGCGAACCCAGCGTTTTCAGAGAGGAAGCCATAGCCGGGGTGGATGGCGTCGGCGCCCGTGCGTGTGGCGGCGTCGAGGATGGCCGCGATGTCGAGGTACGACTGCTGCACTGGCGCGGGGCCGATGTGGACGGCTTCGTCGGCCATTTGCACGTGCAGGGCCTGGGCGTCGGCGTCGCTGTAGACCGCGACGGTGCGATAGCCCAGTGCTTGGGCGGTGCGCTGGATGCGGCAGGCGATTTCGCCGCGGTTGGCGATCAGGATTTTGGTGAATGCAGGCATGGGTTTATCCCTTGGATGATGGGGTGTTTGTGGTGGCCTCTTCGGGAGCAAGCCCCCTCCCACATTTGAAGGGGTTCACACATCAAAATGTGGGAGCGGGCTTGCTCGCGAAAGCGTCATTTGCACCACCCAGGCTTACGCTTCTGCACAAACGCCTGCGTCCCCTCAATCCCTTCCTCACTGCTCACCGCCTCGGCAAACCACTGCGCGGCCTGATCCAACAGCGGGCCGATCGGCTGTTCCACACTGGCGAGCAACAGCGCTTTAGTCCGCGCATTCGCCCCCGGCGCACAGCGCAACACCTGCCCCAGCACCTCATCCAATCGTTCCGCCAATGCTTGTGCATCGCGCTCGACGTAGTGCACCACGCCCAATCGCTCAGCCTCAACCCCATCAAACCGCGCCGCTGTCAGCGCCAGTCGTCGTGCCTGGGTCAGCCCTATACGCTTGACCACAAACGGCGCTATCTGCGCCGGCAACAAGCCCAGGCTGGTCTCCGGCAGGCCGAACTGCGCCTGGTGGTCGGCAATCGCGATATCACTCACGCACGCCAGCCCAAAGCCACCGCCCAGCACGGCGCCTTGCAGCACCACGATCACCACTTGCGGCACGGCTTCGACGGCTTGCAGCAAGGTGCCGAAGGCGCGGTTCAGCGCCTGCAACTGCCCGCCCGCCATGACCATGTCTTTCACATCCGCGCCGGCACAGAAGTGTCCACCGGCGCCGCTGATCACCACGGCACGCACCTGGCTGTCCAATTGTGCCAATACCGCCTGCAGTTCGTTGACCATCTCCAGGCTCATCGCATTACGGCTGGCCGGGCGGTTAAGGGTGATGTGCAGCACGCCGTTATGCGGTTCGAGCAGCAGGGTGTTCATGATTTTTTCCCGGGCAGCGTGCCCATCAATTTGCAGATGATGCCCAGCATGATTTCGTCGGCGCCGCCGCCGATCGACACCAGCCGCACATCACGGTAGGCGCGGGCTACCGGGTTGTCCCACATAAAGCCCATGCCGCCCCAGTATTGCAGGCAGCTGTCGCTGACCTCACGGCCCAGGCGCCCGGCCTTGAGTTTGGCCATGGAGGCCAGGCGGGTCACATCCTGGCCTTTGATGTATTGCTCGGTGGCCTGGTAGACCAGCGCGCGCAGGCATTCGATTTCGGTGGCCAGTTCGGCCAGGCGAAAGTGGATGACCTGGTTGTCGATCAGCGCCTTGCCGAAGGTCTGGCGCTCTTTGCAGTAATCGATGGTGCTGTCGATGCAGTACTCCAGCCCCTTGATCATATTGGCCGCGCCGAACAGGCGTTCTTCCTGGAACTGCAGCATTTGCATCATGAACCCCGCGCCTTCGTGGCCGATGCGGTTGCGTTGCGGCACGCGCACGCCGTCGAAAAACACTTGGGCGGTCTCGGAGCTGTGCATGCCGAGCTTTTCCAGGGGCGGGCTGACGCTGATGCCAGGGGTGTTCATCGGCACCATGATCAGCGATTTGTTGATATGTGGCTTGTCGTCGGAGGTGTTGGCCAGCAGGCAGATAAAGTCGGCGCTGGGCGAGTTGGTGATCCACATTTTGCTGCCATTGATCACGTAGTCGTCGCCATCCTTGCGCGCGTGGGTTTTAAGCCCCGCCACGTCGGAACCGGCGCCGGTTTCCGAGACGCCGATGCAACCCACTTGCTCGCCGCTGATGGCCGGGCGCAGGAACTCATCGCGCAGTTCATCGGAGCCGAAACGGGCGAGGGCGGGCGTACACATATCGGTCTGCACGCCGATGGACATGGGGATGCCACCGCAGCGGATGGTGCCGAATTCTTCGGCGGCGACGATGGAGTAGCTGTAGTCCAGGCCCATGCCGCCGAATTGTTCCGGCTTGGAAATGCCCAGCAGGCCGAGGTCGCCGGCTTTGCGGAAGATCTCGTGAATGGGGAAGCGCCCGGCTTTTTCCCATTCGTCCACGTGCGGGTTGATCTCGCGGTCGACGAAGGCACGCACAGTGCGGCGCAGTTCCTGGTGTTCCTGGGTGAAGATCATTGTTGTTGTTCTCCTTGTTGGGACGCGGAGCGTCCTTGGCTGCGTTACCACGCGGAGCGTGGGAACGATCAGCGCGCTACACCAAAGCTGTTGGGCTGCAGTTGGCGCACCTCGGCCTCATGGCAGATGTCCAGCAAGAACCCCAATAGCGTGCGGGTATCGCGTGGATCTATCAGCCCGTCGTCCCACAGGTTGGCGCTGCCATACAGCGCGGTGGACTGGCTGTCGAGTTTCTGCGCGGTGACCTGTTCGAGCATGTCCAGCATCTTGGGGTCGGGCACCAAACCGTCTTTCAATTGTTTGGCCTCCGTCACGATGCGCAGCACCTTGCCCGCCTGCGCGCCGCCCATCACCGCCGTGCGACTGTTGGGCCAGGCGAAGATAAAACGCGGGTCCAGGCCCCGGCCGCACATCGCATAGTTGCCCGCGCCATAAGAGCCGCCGACCACTACCGTGAGTTTAGGCACCCGCGCATTGGCCACCGCCTGGATCATCTTCGCGCCGTGCTTGATCACGCCTTGCTGCTCCGACTCGGTGCCGACCATAAAGCCGGTGGTGTTGTGCAGGAACAGCAGCGGTGTGCGGCTCTGGTCGCACAGTTGGATAAATTGCGCAGCCTTGCTCGCGCCCTTGGGAGTGATGGGGCCGTTGTTGCCGATCACCCCGACGGCGCGGCCCTGGATATGCAAGTGGCCGCAGACGGTGTGGGCATCGAACTCGCCTTTGAACGCCAGAAAGTGCGAGCCGTCGGCCAGGCGTGCGAGGATTTCGCGCACGTCGTAGGGTTTTTTCGGGTCATCGGGGATCAATCCCAGCAACTCGTCAATCGGATACAGCGGCTCCTTGTAAGCCCGTTGTGGAACGGGTGGCAGGCGATCATCCCAAGGCAGCAGGCTGACGATTTCGCGCACGATACGCACGCCGTCGGCATCGTTTTCCGCCAGGTATTCGGCGGTGCCGGCGGTTTGCGCGTGCATCTCGGCGCCGCCCAGCTCTTCATCAGTCGCCACTTCGCCGGTGGCGGCCTTGAGCAGCGGCGGCCCGGCCAGAAACAGCTTGGCCTTGCCGCGCACCACCACCACGTAATCCGACAGCCCCGGTTGATACGCGCCGCCCGCCGTGGCCGAGCCGTGTACCACTGTGATCTGCGGCAAGCCCATGGCCGACATGCGCGCCTGGTTGGCGAAGCTGCGTGCGCCTTCGACGAAAATCTCCGCCGCGTAATTGAGGTTGGCCCCGCCGCTTTCGGCCAGGGTCACCACCGGCAGTTTGTTTTCCATGGCGATCTGTTGCAGGCGCAGGGATTTTTTCAGGCCGGACGGCGAAATGGTGCCGCCCTTGATCGCGCTGTTGTTGGCCACCACCAGCATGCGCACGCCGCTGACGTAGCCGATACCGGCGATCAAGCCGCCACCGGCCGCGCTGCCGTCTTTGTCATCGTGCAGTTTGTAGCCGGCCAGGCTGGCCAATTCCAGAAACGGTGCGCCGGGGTCCAGCAGCAGGTTGAGGCGCTCGCGAGGCAACAGTTGGCCGCGTTTATCGAACTTGGGTTTGGCTTGCTGCGCCTTGTTCAGCAGGGCCTGCTCCAACTGCTGCAATTGCGCGATGGCGGCCAGCATCGCCGCACGGTTCTGCGCGAATTGTGGGCTGTGGGCGTCGATCAGGCTTTCAATCACCGGCATGGTTTATTGCTCCGTCTTCAGCACATCGGGCAAATACGCGCGGTGGAAACCATTAAATGCCGCGCTCGGCGGCTGCGCTTTGTGAAGCGGCCAGGCGCGGCTGCCCAAGCTGGCGGCGCCGTCGATGCGCAAGGTGCTGCCGCTGATAAACGCGGCGGCGGGGCTGAGCAAAAACACGATGGCCGCGCTGACTTCCGATTCGGTGCCGATGCGTTTGAGCGGCACGTGCTCACGCAATGTGGGGATCACCGCCTTGAACGCGCCTTCGTAGGTGTCCATGCCGCTGGAGGCGATCCAGCCCGGCGCCACGGCGTTGACGCGCACACCGGCGTAACCCCACTCGAAGGCGGCGGTCTTGGTGAAGTTGTCCATCCCTGAGCGTGCAGCGCCCGAGTGGCCCATGCCGGGCATGCCGCCCCACATGTCGGCGAGCATATTGACGATGGCGCCGCCGTGTTTGCTCATCGACTGGTTGAACACTTCACGGGCCATCAGGAAACCGCCGACCAGGTTGGTACGCAGTACGGTTTCAAAGCCTTTTTGATTGATCGACGCCAGTGGCGACGGGTATTGGCCGCCGGCGTTGTTGACCAACCCATGGATCGGCCCGTGTTCGTGAATGATCTGCGTGACCAGTGCTTTCACGGCCTCTTCATCGCGAATGTCACAGGCCTGCCAGTGCGCGGTGCCGCCGTCTTCGGCGATTTCCGTTGCCACGGTTTGCAGTTTTTCCGGCTTGCGCCCCACCAGTATCACGCTGGCGCCAAGGGCCGCCAGTTCATGGGCGGTGCAGCGACCAATGCCACTGCCGCCGCCGGTCACAATCACGGTGTGCCCCTGGAACAGGTCGGCTTTGAAGATCGAGTCGAAGGCCATGGCGACGGTCCTTTAGGAGAGTTGATCGGCGATGTGTTGCGGCACGGCGATGGGGATTTCCAGTAACTGCTGGGCGAAGGCCTTGCCTTGGGGGTCGATGCACAGGCTGGCGATGCCGCCGCCGCCCAAGGCGTTTTCCAGCAGGAAATTCAAGCTGTGGCTGCCGGGCAAGTACCAGCGCTCGACGCGGCCGTGAAGTGGGTCGAGCACGTGGCTCATCCAGTCGACGATCACCTCCGGGGTCAGCGCTTCGGCGATCCAAGGCAGGTAGTCGGGGTGGCGGGCGATTACGCCGATGTTGCTGTGGTTGCCCTTGTCGCCGGAGCGCGCCACGGCCAGTTTCACCAGGGGCACGCTGGCGTCCGCGCGGCCTTCGGGTTTGGGTGGATCAATCGGCGCGGCGGGTGTGCGCATCGGCGCTGATGAAGGCAATGCAACGGCGTGACGCGCGCCTTGGAAGTCGACCTGCGGTGCGCAGGATGATTTGTCGATCAGGAATGAAAACAGCCGGATCAGCGGGTACACCGTCGGCCGCCCGCCGACGATACCGGTCAAGCCGGGAGCCATGCCGGTCGCCGCCTGGGCGATCTCGCGGGCGAACAGCACCAAGGCCTGCTTGCTGGGGTGGCGTACCGCCAATTTCACCACCACCTCGCGGCAATCCTGACGCTGGGCGTGAGCGCCGTAGGTGGCTTCGCTGCCGAGCAGTTCAATGTTTACCTCGGTGTAAGGCGCCCAGCCGCGTTGGCTGAACAGCTCCGAGGTCTTGTTGATGATCGCCTGGCTGACTCGTTCGGCTTTGGCCACCGCGTCGATACCGGCGATCAGGCAACTGGCGGTGCAGCGGAAACCGTCGGGGTAAGTGGCGCTGACCTTGTACTGGGCGGTGGGCGGCAAACCTTTGGCGCCGTGCAGGCGCACGCAGTTTGGGCCGTGCTGCTGCAGGTTGACCTGGCTGAAATCGCAGATCACATCCGGCAGTAAATACGCGCGCGGGTCGCCGATTTCATACAGCAACTGTTCGGCCACGCTGAGTTCGCTGATCAGCCCACCGGTGCCGGCGACTTTATTCACGGTAAATTGGCCGTCGGCGCTGACTTCGACGATGGGAAAGCCGATGTGCTCGTAGTCCGGTACATCGCGCCAATCGGTGAAGTTACCGCCGCTGCACTGCGCGCCGCATTCGATGATATGCCCGGCGAGCGCGGCTTGAGCGAGGCGGTCATAGTCCTGCCACGACCAGTTGAATTCATGCACCAAGGCGGCGCTGACCACGGCGCTGTCGACCACGCGGCCGGTAATCACAATATCGGCGCCCAGCGCCAGTGCCTGGGCAATGCCGGGTGCGCCGAGGTAGGCGTTGGCCGAGACGCACACCGGCGGCAGGGGCGCACCGTTGAACATATCGGTAATGTTGTGCAGTTGCTTGAGTTGAGGTTGCAGGTCGTCACCCAGCAGCACGGCGATTTTCAGCGGCACACTGGCCTTGTCGCAGGCCGCTTGCAGGGCGGCGGCGCAGGCGTGAGGGTGGATGCCGCCGGCGTTGCTGATCACGCGGATGCCCTGGCGCTGGATATCGCCCAGCAACGGCGTGAGCACCTCGACAAAATCCGTGGCGTAACCGGCCTGGGGATCTTTCATCCGCGCACCGGCCAGAATCGACATCGTGACTTCCGCCAGGTAGTCGAACACCAGGTAATCCAGGGCACCGCCGTGCACCAGTTGGGCGGCAGCCGTGCAGGTGTCGCCCCAGAAGGCGCTGGCGCAGCCGATACGAACCGTCTTGCTCATGAGAAATCCTTCCTCGAATGGCTGGTGCCGAGACTACCAAGCAAGCGCTTGGTTTGTAAACGGTTGATATAAGTTTTGCCCAAGCGCTTGCTTGGCTGGCGGCCACGGCCTAAATTGCCGCCCAAGACGTCAGTACAGATCAAGGAGAGCAGCATGGATGAGCAAAAAGCCCTGCGGGTGATGCGCACCATGGTCGACGGCGGCCAGTTGACCGACCCCGACAGTGCCCGTGGCAAGTTGCTGCAAACCGCGGCTCACCTGTTTCGCAACAAGGGTTTCGAGCGCACCACCGTGCGTGACCTGGCCAGTGCCGTGGGCATTCAGTCCGGCAGTATCTTTCATCACTTCAAGAGCAAGGACGAGATCCTGCGTGCGGTGATGGAGGAAACCATCCACTACAACACCGCGATGATGCGCGCTTCACTTGAAGAGGCCGGCAACGTGCGTGAGCGCGTGCTGGCGCTGATCCGCTGCGAGTTGCAGTCGATCATGGGCGGCAGTGGCGAGGCCATGGCGGTGCTGGTCTACGAATGGCGTTCACTGTCGGCCGAGGGCCAGGCCCAGGTGCTGGCGCTGCGCGATGTGTATGAGGACATCTGGTTGCAGGTGTTGGGCGAGGCCAAGGCGGCGGGTTACATCCGGGGCGATGTGTTTATTACCCGGCGCTTCCTGACCGGCGCTTTGTCCTGGACCACAACCTGGTTTCGCGCCGAAGGCAGCCTGACCCTCGAGCAGCTCGCCGAAGAAGCGCTGTTGATGGTGCTTAAAGCCGATTGAGGCGCAAGCTATTAATTTGCCGATGGAAAGTTGTCTCACCTGACAAAAACGCCTAGCTTATTGCCATCAGAGTGTTAAACGGTGTGTGCCTCAATGTTTTCGCCATGGCGGCTGGCTGCAGGACTGACTATATGGGCACTGGGCACCGCGTGGTGGCTGCCGGCGTCGGCCGCGCAATTGGTCAGGATTGGCGCCGCGCACTTTCCACCCTACACCGTTCGGCCCGAGCAGGGCGCTGACACCGGTTTATTGCCGCAACTGGTGGAAGCCCTGAATGCTTCACAAGGCGACTACGTGTTTGTGCTGGTGCCTACCTCGATTCCGCGGCGTTTTCGCGATTTTGAGCAAGGCCGGGTCGACATGGCGATCTTCGAAAACCCCGACTGGGGTTGGCAGAATATTCCCCACACCAGCGTGGACATGGGCCTGGAAGATGCAGAAATATTCGTTGCCCAGCGTGAACCCGGCCGTGACCAAAGCTATTTCACCGACCTCGCCGGTAAGCGTCTGGCGGTGTTCAGCGGTTATCACTACGCCTTTGCCGGCTTCAACCCCGACCCCAAGAACATGGCCGAACATTTCAACGCCACGTTGACCTATTCCCATGACAGCAACCTGCTGATGGTGGCGCGCGGGCGTGCCGATATTGCGCTGGTCACGCGTTCGTTTTTGAGCGATTTCATGGTGCGCAATGCCGATATGGCCGGGCAATTCCTGGTCTCGGAGCGGATTGACCAGGTGTATCACCACTATGCGCTGGTGCGGCCCGAAGCGCCGATCACAGGGCCTGCGTTCGCTGAGCTGCTCAAACACCTGCGTGAGGACGGGGAGATGTTGAAGATATTCGAGCCGTATCGCATTGATGTGATGCCGGTACCCTAAGGTCTCGCACAGATCCAAATGTGGGAGCGGGCTTGCTCGCGAAGGCGGTGTGTCAGTCAATTCATCTGTTACTGACCCACCGCATTCGCGAGCAAGCCCGCTCCCACCTTTGACCGAGTATGGCTCTGCAGTTGCTTTGCTGTTGCTGTTGCTCTTACATCCTTTTCGATGACGAAGTCAGCGGTCTTTTGATCTGCGCTTTTGATCTTGATCTAAAGTCGCCCTCCAAATCACTGGCGGATTGCGGGCATGCCGAGCCACAGCTTTACACCCTGCGCGCAAACGTATCGCTATGGCTGCCCGACACCTTGCGGCAATGCACCAGCGCATCGCGAATCATGAAGTTGACCAGGGTTGGGGACACGCCCAACTCCTTGGCGATGTCTTTTTGCGGCACGCCGTGCAGGCGGTACATCTCGAACGCGTAGCGGGTGCGCTGGGGCAGCTCCGTCAGGGCGTCGGCGATGTTTTCCAGGGTGTTGAAGTTGATATGCGAGGTTTCCGGTGAAGCGCCGTGAATGACCACATTCAAGCCTTCCTCTTCCGTCCCCGAATATTTCAGCTCCAGGGCCTGCTTACGGTAGTGATCGATCGCCAGGTTGCGCACGATCTGGAACAGATAACTCAGTTGAGCCTTGAACGACGAGGTGATGGTCGGCGCCGATTGCAGCCGGAAGTAGGCGTCCTGCACCACGTCTTCGGCGCGTGAGCGGCAGCCGGTAATACGGGCGGCGATCTTCACCAGAATCAATCGATTGTCGACGAATGCCTGTAAAAGGGGTGAATCACACCTGCCTGTGGATACTTGTTCCGTCATGGAAATCACCTTGTCGCGAAAGAGTTAGGGGAGGGCGTCCTTGCTGAGGCCTCCTACACATCGGGCAACAAATTATTCTGAATGATAATGATTGTCAAATGAGAAGACGAACTAATCTTATGCTTTCTTGTTCGCTGTGAACCACGTCTCGCTTACCCCCGGCGACTAATTATTTGCCGGGGCCGTCCGTTCTTCTGGGTGACAGGTCCGTTAGCAAACGGCCAAGGATCAGCACCCGCAGGAGGGCGAAATGGGTTTTTATCGTGCAGGCAGCGTGTTTCAGTCTGGAGACCGCGATCGATGAGCGTTTCCACGCGATTGCGCCTGTTCTGCCTGCCCTATTCGGGTGCCAGCGCGATGGTCTATGCACGTTGGCGCCGGGCGCTGCCTGACTGGTTGCAGGTGTGCCCATTGGAGTTGCCGGGTCGCGGCATGCGCATGGATGAGCCGTTGCAGCGCGATATCAAAACCCTGGCCGCGCAGCTTGCCGACGAGATCGGTCGTGACCTGGGTAGCCCTTATGCACTGTTCGGCCACAGCCTGGGCGGCCTGCTGGCATTTGAATTGGCGCATGCCCTTAAGGCACGCAATCTGCCTGCGCCGCTGGCGCTATTTGCCTCCGGTACTGCCGGCCCGGCGCGCCGCGATGTCAGCGAATACGCCATCGAAAAGACCGACGAGCAACTGATCGCCCGCCTGCGCGAGCTGCAGGGCACCGCCGAAGAGGCGCTGGGCAATCCGGAATTGATGCAGTTGATGCTGCCGATTTTGCGCGCCGACTTCCTGCTGTGCGGCAGCTTCACCTATGGCGAGCGTGCGCCGCTGGGCATGCCGATCCATGTGTTTGGCGGCAAGCAGGACAGTGTGCGCGCCGACCAGTTGCTCGACTGGCAGCTGGATGCCGCCAGCGGCTTTTCCCTCGATATGTTCGACGGCCACCACTTCTTCCTCGTGCAGCACGAAAGCGCGGTGCTGCGCTGCCTGCGCCGCTATGCCGACGAGCACCTGGCCCGCTGGCGCAACGATGTGGCGCGCCAACTGGCTGCCGTTTAGCACGGCCCTAATTCCCGATTTTCCCGTAAGCCGATTTCAGGCAGGAACCCCATGATGGACGCCTTCGAACTTCCCCGCACCCTGGTCCAGTCCCTCCAACGCCGCGCCGCGCAGACGCCGGACCAGGTGGCCCTGCGCTTCCTTGCCGAATCCGCCGCCGATAGCGTTGTGCTCAGTTACCGCGACCTCGACCAGCGCGCCCGCACCCTTGCCGCCGCCTTGCAGGCCAATGCGGCATTGGGTGACCGTGCGGTGCTGCTGTTCCCCAGCGGCCCGGATTACGTCGCGGCGTTCTTTGGTTGCCTGTACGCCGGGGTCATCGCCGTGCCGGCTTATCCGCCGGAATCCACCAAGCGTCACCATCAGGAGCGCCTGCTGTCGATCATCAGCGATGCCGAGCCGCGCCTGCTGCTGACCATCGCCAGCCTGGCGGACGGCCTGGCGCAGATCGAAAACGCACCACCGGTATTGAGCGTCGATACCCTGCAGACCACCGGCAATTGGGTCGAGCCCGAGCTGCAAGCGGACGATATCGCCTTCCTGCAATACACCTCTGGCTCAACGGCGCTGCCCAAGGGCGTGCAAGTCAGCCACGGCAACCTGGTGGCCAATGAAGTGCTGATCCGTCGCGGCTTCGGCATTGATCTGAACCCGGATGACGTGATCGTCAGCTGGCTGCCGCTGTACCACGACATGGGCCTGATCGGCGGCTTGCTGCAACCCATCTTCAGTGGCGTGCCCTGTGTGTTGATGTCGCCGGCGTACTTCCTCGGCCGGCCATTGCGCTGGCTGCAAGCGATCAGCGAATACGGCGGCACCATCAGCGGCGGGCCGGATTTCGCCTATCGGCTGTGCAGTGAGCGGGTCAGTGAAACGGCCCTGGAACGCCTGGACTTGAGCAAGTGGCGCGTGGCCTATTCGGGCTCCGAGCCGATCCGCCTCGACACCCTGGAACGCTTCGCCGAGAAGTTTGCCGCGTGTGGTTTCACCCCGAATAATTTCTTCGCCTCCTACGGGCTGGCCGAGGCGACTTTGTTTGTCGCCGGTGGCACCCGTGGTCAAGGCATCCCCGCGTTGCGTGTGGATGAGCAGGCGCTGGCCGCCAACCGCGCTGAACCGGGGCAGGGCAGCGCGATCATGAGTTGCGGCACGAGCCAGCCGGAACACGCGGTGCTGATCGCCGACCCGCACACCCTCACCGAACTGCCCGACAACAACGTTGGCGAACTCTGGGCCGCCGGCCCCAGCATCGCCCACGGCTACTGGCGCAACCCCGAAGCCAGCGCCAAGACCTTTGTACAACACGCGGGGCGCACCTGGCTGCGCACCGGCGACCTGGGTTTTATCCGTGACGGCGAGGTGTACATTACCGGTCGCCTCAAAGACCTGCTGATCGTGCGCGGCCACAACCTGTACCCGCAAGACATCGAGCAGACCGTCGAGCGTGAAGTCGAAGTGGTGCGCAAGGGCCGTGTCGCCGCCTTTGCCGTGCAGGACCACGGCCTGGAAGGCATTGGCATTGCCGCAGAAATCAGCCGCAGCGTGCAAAAAATCCTGCCGCCCGAGGCCTTGATCAAGGCGATTCGCCAAGCGGTGGCCGAGGCTTATCAAGAAGCCCCGAGCGTGGTGGTGTTGCTCAACCCCGGCGCCTTGCCCAAGACCTCCAGCGGCAAGGTGCAGCGTTCGGCCTGCGCGCTGCGTCATGCCGATGGCAGCCTCGACAGCTACGCGCAGTTCCCGAATCTGCAAGCCCAGGCCAGCGATGCGCTGCTTGAATCCGAACTGCAAAAGCAGATTGCAGCGATCTGGTGCGAGCAGTTGCAGGTCGCAACGGTGGCGGCCGATGACCATTTCTTCCTGCTCGGCGGCAACTCCATCACCGCCACCCAGGTGGTCGCGCGCCTGCGTGAAACCCTGGGCCTGGAGCTGAACCTGCGCCTGCTGTTCGAAGCGCCAACGCTCTCGGCGTTCGCCGCCAATGTGGCGCAGTTGCAGCAAGACGGCGGCATTGCCCAAGGCGCGATCCAGGCCTTGTCACGCCAGGACGACCTGCCGCAATCCCTGGCGCAGAACCGCCTGTGGATCACCTGGCAACTGGACCCGCACAGCAGCGCCTACACCATCCCCGGCGCCCTGCGTTTGCGCGGCGAGCTGGACGAGGATGCGGTGCGCGCGAGCTTCCAGCAGTTGATCCAGCGCCACGAAGCCTTGCGCACACGCTTCTATGAGCGCGATGGCCAAGCCTTGCAGCGTGTCGAGGCCAACACGGGTTTCGAGCTGCAAGTAATCGACCTCAGCAACCTGCCCGCCGCCGAACGCGAAGCCCGCGCGCAGCAGATCCGCGAGGACGAAGCACGCACCCAGTTCGACCTGGAAAAAGGCCCGTTGCTGTGGGTAACACTGGTGCGCCTGGACGATGAAGATCACCAACTGCTGGTGACCTTGCACCACATCATCGCCGACGGTTGGTCGCTCAACATTCTGATCGACGAATTCTCGCGCCTGTACGCCGCCGCGAGCCAAGGCCAAACCCTGGAGCTGCCACCACTGGCCCTGCAATACGCCGACTACGGCAGCTGGCAGCGCCAATGGCTGGCCGAAGGCGAAGGCCAGCGGCAATTGGCGTATTGGAAGGCGCAATTGGGTGAGGAACACCCGGCCCTGAGCCTGGCCACCGATCATCCACGCTCTGCGCAGCACATCAAGAGTGCCTCGCGCCACAGCGTGCGCTTGAACGCGACGCTCAGCGAAGCCATTCGCCGGGCCGCTCAAGCCCATGAGTCCACACCGTTCATGTTGTTGCTGGCGGCGTTCCAGAGCCTGCTCTACCGCTACAGCGGCCAGCGCGATATTCGCATCGGCGTGCCCAACGCCAACCGCCCGCGCCAGGAAACCCAAGGCCTGATTGGCTTCTTCATCAACACTTTGGTGCTGCGCGTTGAGCTGGACGGGCGCCTGCCATTCAATCAGCTGTTGGCTGCCACGCGCCAGGCTGCGCTGGGTGCCCAGGCCCATCAGGACCTGCCTTTCGAACAACTGCTGGAAGCTTTCCCGCAGGCCCGCGAACAAGGCCTGTTCCAGGTCATGTTCAACCACCAGCAACGCGATTTGAGCGCCTTGCGCCGCTTGCCGGGCATGCTTGCCGATGAGCTGCCATGGCACAGCCGCGAAGCCAAGTTCGACCTGCAACTGCACACTGAAGAAGACCGCAACGGGCGCCTGAGCCTGGCGTTCGACTACGCCGATGAGCTGTTCGACAGCGCGACCATCCAGCGCCTGGCCGAGCATTTCGTCAGCCTGCTGCAAGCGGTGTGCGAGCAGCCGGAGCAAGCCATCGGCGACCTCAAGCTGATGCACACAGACGAGCAGCAGCCATGGAGCGAAGCCCCGTGTGCCCCGGCCCAGCAGTGGCTACCCGAATTGCTCAACCAACACACCTCGGACCACACCGCACTGGTCTGGCAAGGCGGCAGCCTGACTTTCGCCCAACTGCACACCCAGGCCAATCGCCTGGCCCACTACCTGCGCGACAAAGGCGTCGGCCCGGATGTGTGCGTGGCCATCGCCGCCGAGCGTTCGCCACAGCTGCTGATTGGCCTGTTGGCAATCATCAAGGCCGGTGGCGCCTATGTGCCGCTCGACCCGGATTACCCCGCCGACCGCCTGGCCTACATGCTCAAGGACAGCGGCGTACACCTGTTGCTGACCCAAACCGCACTGCTTGAACTGCTGCCGGCCACCGAGGGCGTTTGCGTGATCGCCATGGACAGCCTGCACCTGGACAGCTGGCCGACCCAGGCGCCGGGCCTGCACTTGAATCGCGACAACCTTGCTTACGTGATCTACACCTCCGGCTCCACCGGCCAGCCCAAAGGCGTGGGCAATACCCATGCGGCCCTGGCCGAGCGCTTGCAGTGGATGCAGGCCACTTATCAACTGAACGACACCGATGTGCTGATGCAAAAGGCACCGATCAGTTTTGACGTGTCGGTGTGGGAGTGCTTCTGGCCGCTGATCACCGGCTGCCGCCTGGTGCTGGCCGGCCCGGGTGAGCATCGTGACCCGCAGCGCATTGCGCAGCTGGTGCAGGAGCATGGCGTGACCACGCTGCACTTTGTGCCGCCGCTGTTGCAGCTGTTTATTGATGAGCCGTTGGTGGCTGAGTGCACCAGCCTGCGGCGTCTGTTCTCTGGCGGCGAAGCCTTGCCCGCCGAGCTGCGTAACCGCGTATTGGCGCAGCTGCCGGCGGTACAACTGCACAACCGTTATGGCCCGACCGAAACCGCGATCAACGTGACCCACTGGCATTGCCAGGTTGCGGATGGCGAGCGCTCGCCCATCGGCCGGCCGCTGGGCAATGTGATCTGCCGCGTGCTCGATGAGCAGCTCAACCCGTTGCCGGCCGGTGTGCCGGGTGAACTGTGCATCGGCGGCATCGGCCTGGCGCGCGGTTACCTGGGCCGCGCCGGGCTCACCGCCGAACGCTTTGTGGCTGACCCGTTGGGCGAACCCGGCACCCGCCTGTACCGCACCGGCGACCGTGTGCGTTGGAGCGCCGATGGCGTGCTCGAATACCTCGGCCGCCTTGATCAGCAGGTTAAATTGCGTGGCTTTCGTGTAGAGCCTGAAGAAATCGAGGCACGTATGTTGGCCCTGGACGGTATCGCCCAGGCCGTGGTGTTGGTGCGTGATGCGCAGTTGATCGGCTACTACACGGCGCCTACCGAGCTGGACGAAAAGCAGGTGAAAACCGCTCTGGCCGCCGAGCTGCCGGAATACATGGTGCCCGCCTTGCTGATGCGCCTGGCTGCCATGCCCCTGAGCCCCAGCGGCAAACTCGACCGCCGTGCCTTGCCCGAACCGGTGTGGCAAACCCGCGAGCACATCGAGCCGCAAACGCCGTTGCAGCAGCAGATTGCCGCGATCTGGCGCCAAGTGCTGGGCCTGCCACGTATCGGCCTGGGCGACGACTTTTTCGCCCTCGGCGGCCACTCGTTGCTGGCCACGCAAATCATCTCGCGCACCCGCCAGGCCTGCGACGTCGAGTTGCCGTTGCGCACCTTGTTCGAAGCCAGCGAGCTGGGCACATTTGCCGAGCAGGTCGGCTTGATCCAGGCTTCGGGCCAACGCAATCAGCAAACCGCAATCGCCAGGGTCGACCGCAGCGCGCCGGTGCCGCTCTCCTATTCCCAACAACGCATGTGGTTCCTGTGGCAGATGGAACCCGACAGCCCGGCCTACAACGTCGGCGGCATGGCGCGCCTGCGCGGCGTGCTGGACGTGGGGCGCTTTGAGGCGGCCTTGCAGGCACTGATCATGCGCCACGAAACCCTGCGCACCACCTTCCCGAGCGTCGATGGCGTGGCGTATCAGAAGGTCGCGGCGCAAACCGGCTTGCGCATGGACTGGCAGGATTTCTCCGCGCTCACCGAGGCTGAGCGTCAGCAGCGCCTGCAAGATTTTGCCGATCAGGAAGCGCACACGCCGTTCAACCTGGAAACCGGGCCGCTGTTGCGCGCTTGCGTGGTCAAGGCCGGTGAGCAGGAGCACTACTTCGTGCTGACCCTGCACCATATCGTCACCGAAGGCTGGGCGATGGACATCTTTGCCCGTGAACTCGGCGCACTGTACGAGGCGTTTATCGACGAACGTGACTCGCCGCTGGCGCCGCTGACGGTGCAATACCTCGACTACAGCGTGTGGCAGCGCCAGTGGCTGGAGTCCGGTGAGCGCCAGCGCCAACTGGATTACTGGACCGCGCAACTGGGCCATGAGCATCCTTTGCTCGAACTGCCCGCCGACCGCCCACGGCCACCGGTGCAAAGCCATCAGGGCGAGCTGTACCGCTTTGACCTGAGCGATGACTTGGCCGCTCGCGTGCGCGCCTTCAACGCCGAGCGCGGCCTGACGCTGTTCATGACCATGACCGCCACCCTGGCGGTGTTGCTCTACCGCTACAGCGGCCAGACCGACCTGCGCATCGGCGCGCCGGTGGCCAACCGCATTCGCCCGGAAAGCGAAGGGCTGATCGGCGCGTTCCTCAATACCCAGGTGCTGCGTTGCCAGCTCGATGGGCAGATGAATGTGGCCGAGTTGTTCGAGCAGGTGCGCCATACCGTGATCGAAGGCCAGTCGCACCAGGACCTGCCATTCGATCATCTGGTGGAAGCCCTGCAACCACCGCGCAGCGCGGCCTATAACCCGCTGTTCCAGGTGATGTGCAACGTGCAGCGCTGGGAGTTCCAGCAGAGCCGCCAACTGGCGGGCATGACCGTCGAATACCTGGTCAACGATGCGCGGGCGACCAAGTTCGACCTCAACCTGGAAGTCACCGACCTCGACCATCGCCTGGGTTGTTGCCTGACCTACAGCACCGACTTGTTCGACGAGCCGCGTATTGCGCGGATGGCCGCTCACTGGCAAAACCTGTTGGAAGCGTTGATCGCCAACCCGCAACAGCGACTGAGCGAGTTGCCCTTGCTGACCGCCACTGAGCAGCGCGCATTGCACAGCAGCCTGGGTATCGAGGCGGGTGAACACCGTCTGGATCAGTGCATTCACCCATTGTTCAGCCACCAAGCCGTGGCTCGCCCGGATGCAGCGGCGTTGACCTTTGCCGGGGTTACGCTCAGTTATCGCGAACTGGACGAGCGCGCCAACCGCCTGGCGTGGATGCTGCGTGAGCGCGGCGTTGGCCCGCAGGTGCGGGTCGGCCTGGCGCTGCCGCGTTCGCTGGAAATGGTCATTGGCCTGCTGGCGATCCTCAAGGCCGGCGGCGCTTATGTGCCGCTGGACCCGGAATACCCGCTCGACCGCCTGCACTACATGATCGAAGACAGCGGCATCGGCCTGCTGCTCAGTGATGCGGCGATGTTCGAAGCCCTTGGCGAGCTGCCTGCTACCGTGGCGTGCTGGTGCCTGGAAGATGACTTGCCGGTGCTGGCCAATTACCCCGCCGACGCGCTGCCGTTTATCAGCCTGCCGCAACATCAGGCGTACCTGATCTACACCTCCGGCTCCACCGGCAAGCCGAAAGGCGTGGTGGTGTCCCACGCTGAAATCGCCATGCATTGCCAGGCCGTGATTGCGCGCTTTGGCATGCGCGCGGATGATTGCGAGCTGCACTTCTACTCCATCAACTTCGACGCCGCCACCGAGCGTTTGCTGGTGCCGCTGCTCAGTGGTGCGCAAGTGGTGTTGCGTGCCCAAGGCCAATGGGATGCCGAAGAAATCTGCGCGCTGATCCGCGCCCATGACATCAATATTCTCGGCTTTACCCCAAGCTATGGCAGCCAGTTGGCACAATGGCTGGCGACCCAGCAACAGACCTTGCCGGTGCGCATGTGCATCACCGGCGGCGAGGCGCTGACCGGCGAGCACTTGCAGCGGATTCGTGCGGCGTTCCAGCCCGAGCTGTTTTTCAACGCCTATGGCCCGACCGAAACCGTGGTGATGCCGCTCGCCAGCCTGGCGCCGCAGGTGTTGGAAGAGGGCGTCGCCAGCGTGCCGATCGGCAGCATCATCGGTGCTCGCGTGGCCTATATTCTCGACGCCGACCTGGCGCTGGTGCCCCAAGGCGCGACCGGTGAGTTATATGTGGGCGGCGCCGGTCTGGCCCAGGGTTATCACGAACGTCCTGGCATGACGGCTGAGCGTTTTGTCGCCGATCCGTTTGCTGCCGATGGCGGCCGTTTGTACCGCACCGGCGACCTGGTGCGCCAACGCGCCGACGGCCTGGTGGAGTACCTGGGCCGTATCGACCATCAAGTGAAGATTCGCGGTTTCCGTATTGAACTGGGCGAAATCGAAACGCGCCTGCTGGAGCACCCAGCCGTGCGCGAAGCCGTGGTGCTGGCGCTGGACTCACCCAGTGGTAAACAGCTGGCGGCCTATCTGGTCAGCGACGCCGACCCTGCCACTTTGCGCGAAGCGCTGAAGGCGCACCTCAAGGCGCAACTGCCGGACTACATGGTGCCCGCGCACCTGATCGTGCTCGACAGCATGCCGCTCACTGCCAATGGCAAGCTCGATCGCCGCGCCTTGCCGCAGCCCGATCCTGAGGCCAATCGCCAAACCTACGTGGCGCCACGTAATGAGCTGGAGCAAAGCCTGGCGGCCATTTGGTGCGCGGTGTTGAACGTGCAGCAAGTCGGCCTGGACGATAACTTCTTTGAACTGGGCGGCGACTCGATCCTGTCGATCCAGGTGGTCAGCCGTGCGCGGCAGGCCGGGATTCATTTCAGCCCACGGGATTTGTTCCAGCACCAGACTGTGCAAACCCTGGCCGCTGTGGCTACGCGTACTGAGCAGGTGACTGCCGAGCAAGGCCTGCTCACCGGCAGCTCGGGCCTGACGCCGATCCAGCACTGGTTCTTTGATACCGAGATCCCCAACCGTCAGCACTGGAACCAGGCATTGCTGCTCAAACCGCTGCAGTTGCTCGAGCCCCATCGCCTGGAGCAAGCGCTGCTGGCGGTGCTGGAGCATCACGACGCCTTGCGCCTGAGCTTCTCCAAGCGCGACGCAAAATGGCATGCCGAACACTTGGCCGTGCCCCTAGGCGGCGTGCTGATGCAGGCGCAAGTGCGCGATATGCAGGATTGCACCGCACTGTTCACCGACACTCAACGCAGTCTCGACCTTGAGCACGGCCCGCTGTTGCGCGCCTTGCTGGTGGACGGCCCGCAAGGCCAGCAACGCCTGTTGATCGCGATTCATCACCTGGTGGTGGACGGCGTGTCGTGGCGCGTAGTGCTGGAGGACCTGCAAACGGTTTACCGCCAGTTGAGCGACGGCCAGTCCGTCAGCCTGCCCGCCAAGACCAGCGCATTGCGCGATTGGGCGGCGCGTCTGCGCGCTTATGCCGGCAGCGAGTCCCTGCGTGAAGAATTGAGCCTGTGGCAAGAGCAATTGGCCGGCCCGGCAGTGGCGTTGCCGGTGGAGCGCCCACAGGGATCGCTGCGCAACCGTGAGGCTGAAACCGTCAGCGTGCGCCTGGGCGCCGAACACACGCGGCAGTTGCTGCAACAGGCGCCGAGCGCGTATCGCACCCAAGTCAATGACCTGCTGCTGACCGCCTTGGCCCGCGTGCTGTGCCGCTGGACGGGGCACGCCTCGACCTTGATCCAACTGGAAGGCCATGGCCGTGAAACCTTGTTCGATGAAATCGACCTGACCCGCAGCGTCGGCTGGTTCACCAGTGCTTACCCGTTGCGCCTGACGCCGCAAGCCGGGCAGGGCGACTCGATCAAGGCCATCAAGGAACAACTGCGCGGCGTGCCGCACAAAGGCCTGGGTTATGGCGTGCTGCGTTACCTGGCGGACGATCAGTGCAAACAGGCCATGGCCGCGCTGCCGACGGCGCAGATCACCTTCAACTACCTCGGCCAGTTCGACCAGAGCTTCGGCGCCGATGCGCTGTTTCATCCGCTGGATGAGTCGGCCGGCCTGGCCCACGACCCGGATGCGCCACTGCCCAATGAGCTGAGTGTCGACAGCCAGGTGTACGGCGGCGAATTGGTGCTGCGCTGGACTTTCAGCCGTGAGCGCCATAACCAACAGACCATCCATGAGCTGGCCGATGCCTATGTGGCAGAGCTGCAAAGCCTGACCGAGCATTGCCTCAACGACGAGGCGGGTGGCCTGACGCCGTCCGACTTCCCGCTGGCGCACCTGACTCAGGCACAGCTCGACAGCCTGCCGGTGCCGGCCCACGTCATCGAAGACGTCTACCCGCTGACGCCCATGCAGGAGGGCCTGCTGCTGCACACCTTGCTGGAACCGGGCACCGGCCTCTATTACATGCAGGACCGCTACCGCATCAACAGCGCTCTGGACCCCGAGCGTTTCGCCCAGGCCTGGCAGGCGGTGATCGCCCGGCATGAAGCCTTGCGTGCGTCGTTCTGCTGGAACGTCGGCGAGGACATGCTGCAGGTGATCCACAAGCCGGGCAGCACGCCGATTGAGTATCTGGATTGGAGCCATGACCCCGAAGCCGAGCAGGAGCCGCGCCTGCAAGCCTTACTGAAGGCCGAACGCGAGGCCGGTTTTGATCTGCTCAACCAGGCGCCGTTCCACCTGCGGCTGATCCGCGTGGGCGAGGCGCGCTACTGGTTCATGATGAGCAACCACCACATCCTGATCGATGCCTGGTGCCGCTCGTTGCTGATGAATGATTTCTTCGACATCTACATGGCCCTGGGTGAGGGCCGTGAGGCGCAACTGGCCACGCCGCCACGCTACCGCGATTACATTGCCTGGCTGCAACGTCAGAACCTGAATGAAGCGCGCCAGTGGTGGCAACAGAACCTGCAAGGCTTTGAACGCACCACGCCGATCCCGAGCGACCGGCCATTCCTGCGTGAACACGCAGGCCACAGCGGCGGCATGGTGGTGGGCGATTGCTACACCCGCCTGGATGCCCGCGACGGTGCGCAATTGCGCGAACTGGCCCAGGCCCATCAACTCACCGTCAACACCTTCGCCCAGGCGGCGTGGGCGTTGGTGCTGCGGCGTTTGAGCGGTGATCGCGACGTGTTGTTCGGCGTCACGGTGGCCGGGCGCCCAGTGGAAATGCCCGAGATGCAACGCACCGTGGGCCTGTTCATCAACAGCATCGCGCTGCGGGTGAAACTGCCGCAAGACGACCAGCCTTGCAGCGTGCGCCAGTGGCTGAGCGGCCTGCTCGACAGCAATATGCAACTGCGTGAATATGAATACCTGCCGCTGGTGACTATCCAGGAACACAGCGAACTGCCCAAGGGCCAGCCGCTGTTCGACAGCCTGTTTGTGTTTGAAAACGCGCCAGTGGAAGTTTCGGTACTGGACCGTGCGCAAAGCCTGAACGCCACCTCGGACTCCGGCCGCACCCACACCAACTTCCCGCTGACGGCGGTGTGTTATCCGGGCGATGACCTCGGGCTGCACCTGTCCTACGATCAGCGTTATTTCGATGAGACCACCGTGCAAGGCATGCTTGGCGAGTTCAAGCGCCTGCTGCTGGCGCTGGTGCAGGGCTTCCATGGGGATATGGCCGACCTGCCGCTGATCGGTGCGCAGGAGCGGGCGTTCCTGGTCGACGGCTGCAACCAGAGCGAACACGACTACCCGCTGGAGCGCAGTTACATCGAGCTGTTCGAAGCGCAGGTGGCGCAGCATCCGCAGCGCATCGCCGCCAGTTGCCTGGACCAGCAATGGACCTATGACACCTTGAACCGCCGCAGTAACGGCCTGGGCTACGCGCTGATCGAAGCCGGTCTCGGGCTGGATCAGCCGGTGGCGCTGCTGGCCGAGCGCAACCTGGATTTGCTCGGCATGATCATCGGCAGCTTCAAGGCTGGTGCCGGTTACTTGCCGCTGGACCCAGGCCTGCCAAGCCAGCGCCTGAGCCGCATCATCGACCTGAGCCGCACGCCGTTGCTGGTGTGCACCCAGGCGTGCCGCGAGCAGGCGATTGAATTGCTGGACGGCACCGACTGCCAGTTGCTGGTCTGGGAAGAAGTGCCTGGCCGTGGGGAAAACCCGGGCATCTACAGCGCGCCGGATAACCTCGCCTATGTGATCTACACCTCCGGCTCCACGGGGTTGCCCAAAGGCGTGATGGTGGAACAGCGCGGCATGCTCAATAACCAGTTGAGCAAGGTGCCGTATCTGCAACTGAGCGAGGCAGATGTGATCGCGCAGACCGCTTCGCAGAGTTTCGATATTTCTGTGTGGCAGTTCCTCGCCGCGCCGCTGTTTGGCGCGCGGGTGGATATTGTGCCGAACAGCATCGCCCATGACCCGCAGGGTTTGTTGGCGCACGTGCAGGCCCAAGGTATTACCGTGCTGGAGAGCGTGCCGTCGCTGATCCAGGGCATGCTGGCCCAGGAGCGCATGAGCCTGGATGGTTTGCGCTGGATGCTGCCGACGGGTGAGGCAATGCCGCCGGAGCTGGCGCACCAGTGGTTGCGGCGTTACCCGCAGATTGGTTTGGTCAATGCTTATGGCCCGGCGGAGTGTTCCGATGACGTGGCGTTCTTCCTCGTTGACCTGGCGTCGACCCGTGGCACGTATCTACCGATTGGCACGCCGACCGACAACAACCGTTTGTACCTGCTCGACGGTGCGCTGGAGCTGGTGCCGCAAGGGGCAGTGGGTGAGTTGTGTGTGGCTGGCACGGGCGTAGGGCGTGGTTATGTCAGCGACCCGTTGCGCACCGCCCAGGTGTTTGTGCCGAACCCGTTTGGCGCGCCGGGCGAGCGCTTGTACCGCACCGGCGACCTGGCGCGTCGGCGCAGCGATGGCGTGCTGGAATATGTCGGGCGTATCGACCATCAGGTGAAAATTCGCGGTTACCGCATCGAACTGGGTGAAATCGAAGCGCGGCTGCATGAACAGCCGGATGTGCGGGATGTGGCAGTCGGCGTGCAGGAAGGCGTCAACGGCAAGCATTTGGTGGGTTACCTGGTGGCGACGGATGCAGCGCTGAATCCAGGCGAGCGCCTGGACCGCATCAAGCAACGCCTGCGCGCGGAATTGCCGGAATACATGGTGCCGCTGCACTGGCTGTGGCTCGACCGCCTGCCGTTGAACGCCAATGGCAAGCTGGACCGCAAGGCACTGCCGGCACTGGAGATTGGCCAGTTGCACAGCCAGGATTACCTGGCGCCACGCAACGAGTTGGAAGCGACCTTGGCGGCGATTTGGGCTGAGGTGCTGAAGGTCGGGAGGGTGGGCGTGCAGGACAACTTCTTCGAGCTGGGCGGGCATTCGTTGCTGGCTACGCAGATTGCTTCGCGCGTACAGAAAACCCTGCAACGGGATGTGCCGCTGCGGGCAATGTTCGAGTGCAGCACGGTGGCGGAGTTGGCCGAGTATATCGACGGCCTGGCGGCCAATGAGATCAGTGAGGAGAAGGTGGATCGCTTGAGTGATTTGATGGCGGAGTTGGAAGGCTTGTAACTGATCGTTCCCACGCTCCGCGTGGGAATGCAGCCCAGGACGCTCTGCGTCCCAAAGCGTGACGCAGAGCGTCACCTGAGGCATTCCCACGCAGAGCGTGGGGAACGATCTGATGGGCTATTTTGGCCCGAGAATCTTCACCAGCTTATCCGGCGACGGCGCGCCTTGCTGTTGCTGCAAGCCGCCCTTCACTGATCGTTCCCACGCTCTGCGTGGGAATGCAGCCCAGGACGCTCTGCGTCCCAAAGCGTGACGCAGAGCGTCACCTGAGGCATTCCCACGCAGAGCGTAGGGAACGATCTGATGGGCTATTTAGGGCCGAGAATCTTCACCAACTTATCCGGCGACGGCGCGCCTTGCTGTTGCTGCAAGCCGCCCTTGTCATCCCGATAGAAAATCGCCGGTGTTGCCGACAGTTCCAGCTCTTCCATCAACTTCATGTTGGCATCGAGCTTGGCTTCGATATCTGCCGGGATCTTGTCCAGCGCCTGCAATTTGCTGCCCTTGCCGGCGGCTTCGTGTTCTTCCAGGGCTTTTTGCGGGTCTTTGGCAGCCAGCAGCGCGGCGGATTTGCCTGGGCTGTCTTCGCGAATGATGCCGACCATGATGTGGCGCAATTGCACCTTGCCGGCCTTGACCCACGGGCGTGCCTGTTCCCAGAACATGTTGCAGTACGGGCAGTTGGGGTCACTGAACAGGTAGACGATGCGCGGCGCGTTTTTGTCGCCGTCCTGGATCCAGTTGCTGTGTTCCATCTTGGCCCAGACTTCCTTGGCCATCGGCGCGTACACCAGTTTTTCCAGCGGCGCGCTGCTCAGGTCATTGCCTTGGGCGTCGTACAGGTTACCGGCCAGCACACTTTTACCGTCGGCGGTCAGGTACAGGGCCATACCACGGTTCTGGTATTGCGCAGCATAACCAGTGAGGCCGCTGGGCGCGTCGAACTTGCCGAGGATCTTGGCGCCCTTGGCTTCGATCTGTTTGATCGGCGCCGGCCAGTCTTCGGCCTGGGCCAGTGTGGCCGCGAGTGTCAGCGGCAGCAGGGTCAGCAGGTGGCGGAGTCTTGGCATGTCGGTTTCCTTGTGGCAGCAGGGGCAGTGTCGAAGGGTTCCATGGCACGGGCCAGGCTGGCCTGGGACAGTTCGCCCAGGTGGCTGTTGATCAGGCGCCCATCGGCTTGGTAGAACAGGGTTGTCGGCAGGGCCATGGAGCCCACGGCCTGGCCGAGGCGGCCGCTGGCATCAAACAGCACGTTGTCGAGGGTCAGGCCTTGGGTGGCGAGAAAGGTGCTGACGCTTTGCATGCTTTCGGCCTGGTTGACGAACAGGAAAGTCACGTCCGGGCGTTGGTGCTGTGCGCGTTCCAGCACCGGCATCTCGCGGCGGCACGGCGGGCACCAGGTGGCCCAGAGGTTGATCACCAGCGGGCCGCCTTTGTAGTCGGCCAGTTGCACCACATCGCCATTGGCATTGCGCAAGGTGATGTCCGGCAGTTGCGAGCCCTTGTCGTAAAGGCTCAAGGACACACTGGTCAGGCCCCAGAACACCAGGCCAGTGACCACCCCGGCACTCAACGGTTTGCGCATGGCAGGGCGGCGCCAGCCGTAGAACAAGGCGCCCAGCACCAGCGCGATCACGCCGGGCCAGGGCAGGAAGCCGCCGTCGCGCAGGTCGACCATTTGCAGTGGGTCGTGGCGGTAGTCGCTCCAGTACATCAGTACAAAGCTTAAGCGTGCCACCAGCATGCCCAGCAGGAACAGGCTGAACAGCACCGATTCGGGGTTTTCACCGCCGCGCTTGGCCACGCGCCAACCCACCAGCGTGGCGAGGATCAGCGCGCTGATCAGCAGGATGTGATTCAGGGCGATGGCGAACGTACCGATGGTCAGGGTCAGCATCAGCGTGCGTCTCGGGTTTGCGTCCAGCGTTGCAGGAAGGCGGCGGCATCCACTTCGCCGGTGATGCGTTGGGCGCGGCGTTCTTCACCGTCCGGGCCGATCCACACGAAGCTCGGTGGCCCCGGCACCTTGTAGCGCCCGAGCAGCTCGCGGCTGGCGGCGTTGTCGGCGGTGACGTCCAGGCGCAACAGGTGCACGTCTTTAAGCGCGTCCATCACCTGGGGTTGGCCGAAGACTTGTTTCTCCATGATTTTGCATGACACGCACCAGTCGGCGTAGTAGTCCACCAGCACCCATTGGCCCTGGGCCTTGGCGCTGTCGAGCTGGCTTTGCAGCACGGCGGGGTCATTGATGGTCATGAACGCGTCGTGGGCGCTCGGCGCAGCAGCGACCTTCGAACCGCTGTAGACCTTCAACGGTTGCCACAGGTCGTCGCTGCCACCGGCCGCGCCGACTACCAGCAGCGCGCCCCACAGGCCCAGCACCAGCGAGCCGGCGCCGAATACCTTGGCCGCCAGCCCGTATTCGCGGGCCAGTGTCCAGCCGCAGTAGGCCATCACCAGCGCCAAGGCGCCCCACAGGCCGAGCCACAGGCTTTCGCCAACCACCGGGCGGATCATCAGCACGGCGGTACCGAGGAACAGGAAGCCGAAGATGCCCTTGAGCACGTTCATCCAGGTGCCCGGCTTGGGCAGGAAACGGTTGCCCACGGTTACCAGCAGCAACAGCGGAATGCCGATGCCGATGCCCATGGCGAACAGGATCAAACCGCCGTGCAGCGCGTTGCCGCTCTGGGCGATATACAGCAGGGCGCCTGCCAGTGGTGCGGTCATGCACGGGCCGACCAACAGGCCGGACAGCGCACCGAGAATACCGGCGCCGACCAGGCTGCCGCCGCTTTGCTGACGGCTGACGTTGTCCAGGCGATCACGCAGGAAGGTCGGCAGTTGCAGTTCAAAGAAGCCGAACATCGGCAGGGCCAGGATCACAAACAGCGCGGCAAAGCTGCCAAGGATCCACGGCGTTTGCAGGAGCGCGGCAAGGTTGCCGCCCAGCAGCGCAGCCAATACGCCGAGCGCCGCATACACCAGCGCCATGCACACCACATAGCTGCTGGCCAGGGCAAAGCCGCGACGGGGGCTGGCGCCGCTGCCTACCACCAGGCCCGCGAGGATCGGCAGCATCGGCAGCGAGCACGGGGCAAACGCCAGCAGCAGGCCCAGGCCGAAGAACACCAGCAGGCTCCAACCCAGGCTGCGCTGTTGCAGGCCGCTGGCCAGGCTTTGGTCCTGGGCTTGCGCGGTCGCCGCTACGGCCGGGTTGCCACCCAGGTCTACAGTGATCGATTGTGGCGGGTAGCACAGGCCGGCATCGGCGCAGCCCTGCCAGCCGAGCATGAGTTGGCCGGTGGCGCCAGCCGGGATCTTCACTTCCAGGCCCTGGCGGTACACTTGCTGCTCGCCGAAAAACTCATCGCTGTGGGCTTCACCTTGCGGCAGCACGGGCTTTTCAGCCAGGCCGTCGAACTTCATGCGCTGCTGATAAAGGTAATATCCGTCGGCAATCTGCCAATACAGCTGGGTTTCGCCGCTTTCAAGACGTTCGGAGGTAAAGGTGAATGCTTTGCCCACCGGCAGGAAATCGGGTTTGGTCTCGAATGGATTGCCCGGCGCGGCCTGGGCGAACCCTGCGAATAACACCAGCAGAAAGGTAAACAGATACCGCATGGTCAAGCCTTAGTTCGATGCAAGTTAGGCACACAATGTGTGGTGTTGATTAACCGATGATTAACCGGGCGCTATTCTAAACTGAGCCTGTCGGTTTTCACGGCATAATCGGCGCTTAATCCGCCCGACCTTTAATTCCCCCATCTTTCATGAAGGGTTAACCATGCACGTACTGGTCTGTGAAGACGACGAACTGATCGCCAGCGGCATCGTGGCCGGGCTTGGCGCCCAGGGCTTTACCGTCGAGCGCGTGGCTTCGGCCGCCGCCGCACGCGCGATGCTCAAGGCCGCCACGTTCGACATCATGGTGCTCGACCTCGGCCTGCCCGATGAAGACGGCCTCAAGTTGTTGCAGCAACAGCGCAGCCAGGGCCTGGAAATCCCGGTGCTGATCCTTACCGCGCGCGATTCAGTCACCAACCGTGTCGACGGCCTGCAAGCCGGTGCCGATGACTACCTGCTCAAACCCTTCGACCTGCGCGAGCTTGCCGCACGCCTGCAAACCCTGCTGCGCCGGGTGGCAGGGCGCCGGGTCAACCTGATCGAACATGGCCAACTGGCCTACGACCCCAGCAGCCGCGAAACCTTCCTGGCCGGCCAGCCGGTCGACCTGTCGCGTCGCGAGCAAGCCTTGTTGCAGGCGCTGTTGCATAACAAGGGCCGCGTATTGTCCAGCGAACAGCTCAAGGACAGCGTCTACGGCTTCAACGACGAACTGGAAAGCAACGCCCTCAACGTGCACATCCACCACTTGCGCCGCAAATTGGGCAACGGCATCGTCGAAACCGTGCGCGGCCTGGGTTATCGCCTGGGCACGGCGGATGGGGGAGAGGACGCGTCGTGATGAGCTTGCGCCTGCGCCTGACGTTCAAGTTGGGCGCCGCCTTTGTGTTGATCTGGGTCCTGGCTGCCGCCTGGATGCTCAACGATCTGCGCAACCAGATGATGTTTTCCCTCGACCAGCGCCTGGTGGCGTCGGCGCGCATGGTGGCCGGGCTGACCGAGCAGATGCCGGGCCTGGCCAGTGTGAGCGGCGCGCCTACGCATTTGCGCACTGAACAACTCAACGTGCCAGGCGGCATGGCCTGCCAGGTCAGCTCCCTGCGCGGGGAAATCCTGGCGCGCAGCCACATGACCCCGGATGAAGGCCTGGAATCGCGCAAAAGTGGCTTTCGCGATCAGATTATCGACGGTGTGGGCTGGCGCAGCTTCACCTTGTCCCGTGGCGACCTGCTGATCACCACCGCCGACCGCCAGGTGGAGCGCGAGGCGCTGAACCTGTCGATCCTGCTGGCGGCTTCGGTTCCGGTGGGCGTAGCCCTGCTGGGTTGCCTGTGCCTGCTGTGGCTGGGCATCGGCCAAAGCCTGTTGCCGCTTAACCGCATGCGCGATGCCTTGATGCGCCGCAGTGCCGATTCCCTCGAACCGCTGCAGATTCACCCGCTGCCCAGCGAGTTGAAGCCGCTGCTCGACACCCAGAACCAGCTGTTGCAACGCATCGCCAAGACCATCGAGCGCGAGCGCCGCCTGACCGGCGATGCCGCCCATGAACTGCGCAGCCCGCTGACGGCGATCAAAACCCACCTGCAAGTGGCTCGCATGACCGACGGCGCGGCCCGTGACCAGTCCCTGGCCCACGCCGAAGAGGGCGCCGACCGCTTGCATCGCACCCTGGAGCAATTGCTGCTGCTGGCGCGGGTCGAGGGCAGCCTGTCGTTTGACGATGGCTTGCAATCGAGCGCCGAACAAGTGGCGCGGCTGGCGATTCAGGATGCCAATGCGGGCGATAACCGCCGCATCGACCTGATCCTGGCGGACAACCTCACGCAAGCGCCTGTGGAAATGCCGGTGGCCCTGGCGGTAGCGGCCTTGCGTAACCTGTTGGATAACGCGCTGCGCCATACGCCGGGTGACACTCGCGTTGAGCTGAGCGTGTTCACCAGCGCCGACACGGTGGTGTTTCGCGTGCGCGACCATGGCAAGCAGATTTCTGCCGAAGACCTGCAATACCTCACCCAACGTTTCTGGCGTAATGGCAGCAGCGAGGGCTGTGGCTTGGGCTTGGCGATCGTGCAAGCCATCGTGCAGCGCTGTTCCTGCTCGCTGAAATTCGACAGCCAACCGGACGGTCTGCGGGTCGACTTGGGCATGCCGCTGCGGCGCTGAACACTTTTCTTCAAACACTAAATAGTTACCGCCAGCCTGAAATCCATCCCTTCAGGATGGCGGTAATTTTTTTGCGTTTGAACGGGCTGAATGACTCGGCCTGTATTGAAAAGGATGGTTCTTATGTTAGTGATTGACAGCAGTTTCCCTTCCAGGGATTTTAATCAGCGCAACGGCGAACCCGTGCGGCAGATCATCCTGCACTACACCGCAGCGCCCTTTGCAGCGTCTTTGCGCACGCTGACTCGAGGGGGCGTCAGTGCGCACTATTTGCTCCCGGATCCTGATGAACCCAGCTACCACGCTGCCGGTTATGACGAGCTGCGGGTGTTTCGCCTGGTGGACGAGGATAAACGTGCCTGGCATGCCGGGGTTAGCCATTGGTGTGGGCGCGATAACCTCAACAACGGTGCGATTGGTATCGAGATTATCAACCTGGCGCGGGACGATGGCGGGGTGTTTACCTTTCCCGAGTATGGCCGGGAGCAGGTCGATATGTTGATTGCGCTGGTTGGCGACATTCTTGGGCGTTACCCGCAAATGGGGCCTATGGATGTGCTCGGGCATTCAGATGTGGCGTATTGGCGCAAGAGTGATCCTGGGCCTCGGTTGCCCTGGCAATGCTTGTTCGAGGCCGGGATCGGTGCCTGGTTTGATGAGGCAACACGGGCGATGTATCAGCGGCGGTTTTGCCTTGGGTTGCCGCCGGAGGTGGAGCTGGAACGGGCGTTTCAGCGGTTCGGGTATAAACCGGCCTTGAATCGTCGTGAGTTTGAACTGCGCACGCGGGCGTTTCAGATGCGCTTTCGGCAGCGGGATTATTGTGGCGCGTTGGATGGCGAGACGTGCGCGATTTTGTATGCGTTGAATGAGCGGTATCGGGGGATTTGAGTGGTTGTTTGGTGGGGTACATATCCGTTGCTGCGGTAACGGCCGCTTATGGTTCCGCTCTTACAGCGGGTCACTTTTGCAAGGACCGGAATGCCGGCCCAGTCAAAAGTAACCAAAAGGTCCTCGCCCCACCACTCGGCACC
>NZ_CBFHAZ010000056.1:0-40642 GCF_965653655.1 Pseudomonas onubensis
CAGCATAACTGTAACTGACCCACCGCATTCGCGAGCAAGCCCGCTCCCACAGTTTGACCGCGTTTCTTCAGGGGCGATACAGGTGCGCATGCCCCGCCCGATACAGCGATGACTCGCTGAAACCGTCACTGGCCAACACCCGACCCACCACAATCAACGCCGTGCGCCGAAACCCTTTGGCCGCCACCTTCACGGCAATATCCGCCAAAGTGCCCACCACCCAATCCTGATCCGGCCACGTCGCGCGGTGCACCACTGCAATTGGGCAGTCGGCGCCGTAGTGCGGCAGCAGTTCGGCGACGATCTTCTCCAGATGGTTGACCCCCAGGTGAATTGCCATCGTCGTGCCATGTTGCGCCAAACTGTCGAATGCCTCACCTGCCGGCATGCTGGTTTTATCGGCATAACGGGTCAGGATCACACTTTGGGCGATGTCGGGCAGTGTCAGCTCCGTCTCCAGCAACGCTGCGCAAGCCGACACCGCCGTCACCCCTGGGATGATCTGGAACGGTATGCCCAACTCACGCAAACAACGGATCTGCTCGCCAATCGCGCCATACAGGCTCGGGTCGCCGGAGTGCACGCGGGCCACATCCTGGCCGTTGGCGTGGGCTGTCTTGATCAGCTCAATGATCTGCTCCAGGTGCAATTCGGCGCTGTTGACCACCTGTTCGGCCTGATGACCTTGCAGTACCGCCGCCGGTACCAGGGAACCGGCATAGATGATCACCGGGCAACTACGGATCAGCCGTTGGCCCTTGACGGTGATCAATTCCGGGTCGCCGGGGCCTGCACCGATAAAGTAGACGGTCATGGAAGTTCCTGTTGAAAAACGGGCGAGCATGAAAGTTGCTCATGATCGAGGTGGGCAATTATCGGGATTTTAGTCGGCGCACGCCAATGCAAAGGTGGCCTGGGCGGTTTTTTTGCGCGTGATCAACAGGCGGGCAGGGCGATGCGACAACTGTTCAGCCAGGGCCAGTGCCGCGCTTTCGGCGATGCCATAGCAACCGGTATGCGCAAAAGCGACGGCTGACTTGTGGCTCAAACGCTGTGCAAAACCGGCCAATTGTTCTGCGCTGAAACACTGCAAAGGCAGTTCCAGCAGCCGGGCCAGGGCCAGCAGGCCGGGTTCAGCCTGTTTGCGATCAATACTTGCCAGCGCCGTGATGCGTTGGCGTTCAATCCCGGCGTCGGCGAGGGCTGCGTCAAACAGGCCGAGCAGGGCGTGAACATCACAACCCCGCTGGCAGCCCAGGCCGACCACCAGTGTCATGCCGAGTATTGGCCGTCGCGGTTACGGCGAAACAGCCACGCGCTGATCCAGCCCAAGGCCAGCCAGAAGGCGACGTTGGTCAGTTGCGAGGCGATCTTGAACTGCGCTTCCAGGGCTTCGGGTGCCAGCATCGAATGCACTTGCGGTTGCGGCGCGCCGATCACGTGGGGCACGGCCAGGATCGCCACGCCCAGCACCTTGAGCAGCCAGCTACGACCAAACACCAACAGTGCGATACCCGCAGCGGTAGAGGCTGCAGTGCCGATCCACCAGATCTGCCGTTGGGCCAGGTCGGCGGCTGCGGTGCCCGGCAATTCCGGCGGCAGGCCCAGGGTGGGCGCCAGTACAAAAGTTGCGTAACCGGCCAAGCCCCACAACAACCCTTGAGCCGTGCGGGTCGGCGCGCGCAAGGTGTAGAGGCCGGCCAGCATCAGTGCGAAACCGACCGCTACCACCAGGTTGCCGCCGGTGGTCGACAACACACGCTGCCAGCCATTTTCCGGCTCCCAGGCTTCGGCATCGTGGGTGTGGGCTGCGGCGCCAGCGGCGTGTTCGTGCGCCACTTCGGCGACCGGGGCCTTTTCAAAGGTTTCCGCCTGCAAAATCAGCGGGGCGACCCAGAAACTTTGCAGCAGGGTCAGCAACAGGGCAGCCAGCAGGCCAGTGAAACCTGCGGTTTGGGCAATACGCTTGATCATGTCGGCAGCCCTCAGTGGCACGGGAACGCGGCGCTGTGGCGGGTATCGTGGGCGGCGTTGTGCACGGCCTCAATATGCGAGAACCCGGCGAAGTACACCAGGCACGCGCCGAGGATCGACGCGCCGATGGCGGCGCTCAGGCGTTGGCTCAAGGTGGCGGTGCTGCTGGCGGTGTGCGAAGTGCTGCTGATGATCGACATGGCGCGTCCCTTCAGGGTTTCAGGGTGACACGAGCGCATGAAAACCCCGCGAGCCAGGCACGCAGGGTTCCGAACAGCGCCCGCCCACCGCGGGTTTGTTATCTGATTTTTCGGGCCGGTCTCCGGGCTTGCGAGGGGCGCTCTTGGGAGAAGAGGTGGGCCGTATCAAGCATCGCCTTCCCATGCCCTACAGGCACAGTGGTTGTGACGCATCGCTCGCTTACCGTTGCGGGGGCAGCACCGGACTCGTCATTACGCGATGACTCACCGGTTTCCCGTTTCACCCTGTGAAGGGCACCCGAAACAAGATGTGTAGGAGAGCATGGGCGGGCGACGGTAGTCAAATGCCGCGAGCCCCTGTAGCCTTGCACCTTCGAGGTTCTTCGGCCCACGCCGAAGCTAAGAAGGGAACGCGGTACAAGCCGCGGCTGCCCCCGCAACTGTGAAGGGTTTATCTGCCTGCCACGCCACTGCCATAACGGCGGGAAGGCGCAGCCAGCGCGGGTCGCAAGGCCTGCAAACCCCAAGCCAGGAGACCTGCCTCGTAACCGATTTTCTACTTAACCGGGCGGGGTGATCCGGTGACGAAATCCGCTGCTGCGCGCCGTCGCAGGGTCTATCGTCCCGTCTGCCCGCCCCCAAGGGCATCCGATGAAAACACTGGCCAAACTCCCCGTCACCATCGTTACCGGCTTCCTCGGTTCGGGTAAAACCACCTTGCTGCGCCATATGCTCGACAACGCCCAAGGCCGTCGCATCGCCGTGATCGTCAACGAGTTCGGCGAACTGGGCATTGACGGTGAGATCCTCAAGCAGTGCTCCATCGGTTGCACCGAAGAAGAAGCCAACGGCCGCGTTTACGAATTGGCCAACGGCTGCCTGTGCTGCACCGTGCAGGAAGAGTTCTTCCCGGTCATGCGCGAACTCGTGGCACGTCGCGGTGACCTCGACCATATCCTTATCGAAACCTCGGGCCTGGCCCTGCCAAAACCCTTGGTGCAAGCCTTCCAGTGGCCGGAAATCCGCAGCGCCTGCACGGTTGACGCGGTAATCACCGTGGTCGACAGCCCGGCCGTGGCCGCCGGCACCTTCGCCGCCTTCCCGGACCAGGTTGATGCCCAGCGCAAACTCGACCCGAACCTGGACCACGAATCGCCGCTGCACGAGCTGTTTGCCGACCAACTGGCCAGCGCCGACCTGGTGATCCTCAACAAATCCGACCTGATCAGCCCCGAAGACCTGGCCCGCGTGCGCCTGGAAGTCGCCGAGGAACTGCCGCCGGCGGTGAAGATCATTGAAGCCAGCAGCGGTCGTTTGCCGTTGGACGTGCTGATCGGCCTGGGCGCCGGTTCCGAAGAACACATCGACGGCCGCCACAGCCATCACGATCATCACCATGAAGGCGAAGACGATCACGACCACGATGCGTTCGACTCCATCTCCATCGACTTGCCGCAGGCCGACGAAGCACTGCTGCTCGACGCCCTGACCCAGTTGGTGGTGCAGCACGGCATCCTGCGCGTCAAAGGCTTCGCGGCGATCCCGAACAAGCCGATGCGTCTGCTGATCCAGGGTGTGGGCACGCGTTTCGACAAGCACTTCGACCGCGCCTGGGGCGCCGACGAAGCGCGCATCACACGCCTGGTGCTGATCGGCCAGGAACTGGACGCGGCGGGCCTTGAAGCGCAATTGCGCGCAGCGCTCAGCGTTTAACCCATGCACCTGCTCAGGACTCAGCCGGGCGGTTTCGTTTCGGACGACAATATTGCCGACCTTGGCCAAACCCCTGCCGAGCTGGTCATCCTGTGCAGCGGTGATTCCAGCCTTGCACTGTTGGCCGAGGCTGGCCAGCAGTTGCCGGACGACTACCCCAGTTTTCGCCTGGCCAACCCCATGCAGGTGCAGAACCACGCCTCGGTCGACCTTTACGTCGACGAGGTGCTGCGCCACGCCAAGGTCATCCTGATTTCGCTGCACGGCGGCATCGGCTACTGGCGCTACGGCATTGAGCGGCTGGTGGAGTTGGCCGAGCGCGGCGTGCAGTTGATTCTGGTGCCGGGCGATGATCGCCCCGACCCGGAACTCAGCGGCTTAAGCACCGTTGGCATGGCTGAGCGCGACCGCCTCTGGCACTTCCTGCGCCAGGGCGGTTTGGGCAATGCGCTGGATTTCTACCGTTGCCTGGCCAGCAGCCACCTGGGCCGCGACTACACCTGGGACGAGCCGCAAACCCTGGCGCGCACGGCCATTTATCACCCGTATAAACCCCACCCACGGCTGAACGACTGGCAGGCCGATTGGCACGCCGACTGGCCGGTGGCGGCGGTGTTGTTCTACCGCTCGCACTTGCAGGCGGCCAACACCGGTTTTATCGATGTGTTCTGCCAACGCTTGCAGGCGGCGGGCCTTAACCCGCTGCCGGTGGCGGTGGCCAGTTTAAAAGAGCCCGGCTGCCTGACGGTGGTCGAGGACTTGCTGGATGAAGTGCAGGCGGCGGTAATTTTGAACACCACCGGCTTTGCCCAGTCCAGCCCGGAAGCCCCGCACCTGCGCCCGTTTCGCCGCAATATCGCGGTGATCCAGGCGATCTGCGCGCAAGACAACCAGCCCGGCTGGGAGGCCAGCGAACAAGGCCTTGGCCCGCGTGACCTGGCCATGCACATTGCCTTGCCGGAGCTGGACGGGCGCATTATCAGCCGGCCCATCAGCTTTAAAGATTTAGCCTGGCGCAGCGAGCGCAGCCAATCCGACGTGGTGTGCTACCGCGCAGCGCCCGAGCGCATGGATTTTGTCGCTGAGCTGGCGCGGCGCTGGGTCGAACTGGCGCGGGTGCCGAATGCCGACAAACGCATCGCACTGATCCTCGCCAATTACCCGACCCGCGATGGCCGCATCGGCAATGGCGTAGGCCTGGACACCCCGGCGGCAGCGCTGAATATCCTGCGGGCGCTGCACGCCGAAGGTTACCCGGTGCCGAGTGAGTTGCCCGCCAGCGGCACGGCCTTGATCCATGAGCTGCTCGGCGGCGTCACCAACGACCTCGACAGCCTCGACCTGCGCCCGTGCCATCAAAGCCTGGGCCTGGACGACTACGAGGCGATGTTCCAGCGCTTGCCCGAGGCCAATCGGCAAGCCGTATTGGAACGCTGGGGCGCGCCGCACAACGACCCGATGTGCCGCGACGGGCGCATGATGATCGCCGGCCTGCGCCTGGGCCTGACCTTCGTCGGCATTCAGCCGGCACGCGGTTATCAGGTGGACCACAGCGCGGTGTACCACGACCCCGACCTGGTGCCGCCCCACGGCTACCTGGCGTTCTACTTCTGGTTGCGCCACACCTATGGCGCCCATGGCGTGATCCATGTGGGCAAGCACGGCAACCTTGAATGGCTGCCGGGCAAGGGTGTCGGGCTATCGCAACATTGCTGGCCGGATGCGCTGCTCGGGCCGTTGCCGAATATCTACCCGTTTATCGTCAATGACCCAGGCGAGGGCGCCCAGGCCAAGCGCCGCACCCAGGCGGTGATCATCGACCACTTGATGCCGCCGCTGACCCGCGCCGAAACCTACGGCCCGCTGCGTAACCTGGAGCTGTTGGCGGACGAGTACTACGAGGCGCAATTGCTCGACCCGCGCCGCGCCCTTGAGCTGCAAAAAGACATTCTCAAGCTGGTGCGCGAAACCCGTATCGACCAGGAACTGGAGCTGGATAACGACGCCGACGCGGCAGTCTGGCTGCCGCGCCTGGACACCTACCTGTGTGACTTGAAGGAATCGCAGATCCGCGACGGCCTGCATATCTTTGGCGAGTCGCCCGACGGCCGCCTGCGTATCGACACTTTGCTGGCCCTGCTGCGCATTCCCCGTGGCGATGGCCGTGGCCCGCAATCGAGCCTGCTGCGGGTGTTGGCCAAAGCCTTCGACCTGGGTTTCGACCCACTGGACTGTGCCTTGGCCGAACCCTGGACCGGGCGCCGCCCCGAGGTGTTGCAGAAGATCGATGCGCAGTTGTGGCGCACCGCCGGCGACACCCGTGAACGCCTGGAACTGTATGCCGCGCGACTGATCGAGCAGGCACTGGAAGGCCCGCTCGAACAGCTAGAAGAACCCGGTTGGGAGGACGTGAAGTCGGTGATCGAGAGCCTGCGCATTGTTGTCGCGCCGCGCCTCGACGCCTGTGGCCCCGCCGAAATGCGCGGCCTGCTGGATGCCCTCAGTGGTCGCTTCGTACCGGCTGGCCCCAGCGGTGCGCCAAGTCGTGGCCGCCTGGACGTGCTGCCCACCGGGCGTAATTTCTTCAGCGTGGATGTGCGCAACCTGCCCACCACCACGGCCTGGCGCATTGGCTTTCAATCCGCCAACCTGATCCTTGAGCGGCACTTGCAAGACCATGGCGACCACCTGCGCCAGCTCGGTCTGTCTGTATGGGGCACCGCCACCATGCGCACCGGTGGCGACGATATCGCCCAGGCCATGGCGCTGATGGGCGTGCGGCCGGTGTGGGCCACCGGCAGCCAGCGCGTGGATGACTTTGAAATCCTGCCGATCAGCCTGTTGGATCGCCCACGAGTGGATGTGACGCTGCGCGTGTCCGGGTTCTTCCGCGATGCCTTTGCCAACCTGATCCGCCTGTTCGACGCGGCGGTGCAGGCGGTGGCGGCGCTGGATGAGCCGGACGACATGAACCCGCTGGCGGCCAAGGTGCGCAGTGAGCGTGAAGCGCTGCTCGCGGCGGGCCTGGACGAGGCGGCGGCTGCGAAGCAGGCGGGCTGGCGCATCTTTGGCGCCAAACCCGGTGCCTATGGCGCGGGTGTGCAGGGCGCGATTGACGGCCGCCTGTGGCAAAGCCGCGAAGACCTGGCCGAGGTCTACCTGAACTGGGGCGGCTACGCCTATGGGGGTGCCGATGAAGGCACCGCTGCCCGCGAACAATTCGCCCAGCGCCTGAGCCAGGTGCAGGCGGTATTGCAAAACCAGGACAACCGCGAACACGACTTGCTCGATTCCAACGATTACTACCAGTTCCAGGGTGGCATGCTCGCCGCCGTGGAAACCCTGAGCGGCGACAAGGCCGCCAGCTACCATGGTGACCACAGCCAGCCGGACCTGCCGAAGATCCGCACCTTGAAGGAAGAGCTCAACCGGGTGATCCGCTCCCGCGCCGCCAACCCCAAGTGGATCGACGGGGTGAAACGCCACGGTTATAAAGGCGCATTCGAGATGGCGGCCACGGTGGACAACCTGTTCGCATTCGACGCCACCACCGCGCTGATCGACGATCACCAATACGCCTTGCTTGCCGACGCTTACCTGCTCGACGCCGACACCCGCGCCTTTGTGCAACAGCACAACCCGGCGGCACTGCGCGACATGACCGAACGCATGCTCGAAGCCCAGCAGCGCGGCATGTGGCAGGAGCCGGGCGCGTACCGCGAGGCGTTGGAAAACCTGTTGCTGGACATAGAAGAAGACAGCTGACCGATCGCTCGCCACAAGAAATAGCAGAATTTAAAGAGAGCAGGTATGACCGATATTCCCCATTTCCCGCTGTCCGCCGTGGTCGGCGCCGATGAGCTGAAACTGGCGCTGTGCCTGACCGCCATCGACCCGAAAATCGGCGGCGTGCTGATCGAAGGTCCGCGCGGCATGGCCAAGTCGACCCTGGCGCGTGGCCTGGCGGACCTGCTCGCCAGTGGCCAGTTCGTCACCCTGCCATTGGGCGCCACCGAAGAGCGCCTGGTCGGTACCCTGGACCTGGACGCCGCGCTGGGCGAGGGCCGCGCACAATTCTCCCCGGGCGTATTGGCCAAGGCCGATGGCGGCGTGTTGTATGTCGATGAAGTCAACTTGTTGCCTGATCATCTGGTCGACTTGCTGCTGGATGTGGCCGCCAGTGGCACCAACCTGATCGAGCGTGATGGCATCTCCCATCGCCATTCGGCGCGCTTTGTGCTGATCGGCACCATGAACCCGGAGGAGGGTGAGTTGCGCCCGCAACTGCTCGACCGCTTCGGCTTCAATGTGGCGCTGAGCGGGCAGACCCTGCCCAACGAGCGCGGGCAGATCATCCGGCGCCGCCTGGATTTCGACAGCGACCCGACTGCGTTCTGCAGCCAATGGGCTGAACCACAGGCGGCGCTGCGTGAGCGTTGCACCCAGGCGCGCCAGCGGCTCGACAACATTGAACTGGACGATCAGGCCCTGGCGCAGATCACCGAGCGTTGTTTTGCCGCCGGTGTCGATGGCTTGCGTGCCGACCTGGTCTGGTTGCGCGGCGCCCGTGCCCATGCTGCCTGGCGCGGCGCGGCTGCTATCGCCGAAGAAGATATTGAAGCGGTGGCTGAGTTCGCCTTGCGTCATCGCCGGCAACCGCAGTCAGCGTCGACAAGCCCGCCCGATCAAGGCCAGGCAGCAAAACCGTCTGACCCGACACCCGGCCAGGGCCAGTGGGGCGATATGCCCGCACCCGCATTGCCCACGGGCGCCCGCCGGGAAGTGCCCGCCTGGCCAAAAAAGCCCTAGGCATCCGCCCTCGACCTGACGCGGGGGCGGATGCACGACCCAAGGCAGGGCGACTGGAACACGGCAGGCACGGCAAGGCGCGCAGTGCCCAGCGTGGCGCGATCAATTGGCCGGGCACCTTGCTCGGTGGTCGCCCACACAGCCGTGAGGATCTGCTCTATCACCTGCGCAGCCGCGCGGCCCATGAGCTGTGGCTGGTGATTGTCGATGCCTCGGCGTCCACCCGCCGCCATGGCGCACTGAGCGACGCCAAAGGCCTGCTCGCCCAGCTGTTTGACGACGCCTATCGGCAACGCGCGCGCATGGCGTTATTGACCGCCAGCGGCCAATCGCCCAAGTGGCAGGTGCAGGGGCTCAAGGCTGCCCAAAGCTTGACCGGCTGGTTGGCACAGTTGGGTGCCGGGGGCGGCACACCGTTGCTGGCGGCGTTGTCCGAAGCCGGCCACTGGCTGCACGTGCGCCGCCAGCGTTACCCGGCCGAGCAGCAACGGCTGCTGGTGATCACCGATGGGCGGCTCAAAGATATCGCTGGGTTGCCCGTGCTCGATTGCCCTGGAGTACTGGTGGATATCGAGCGCGGCCCGATCAGGCTGGGCCGGGCTAGGCAGTTGGCGATGGCGTTGGGCGTGGACTATCTGCCGATCGATACGTTGTAAGGACTGAAACAACGCCGCCCAGCGACCGGATGTTTAAACCGGCGGACTTAACAAGTCATCAAAACTCTCAAGCATCTCCTCCTTTGCCATTTTGTAGATCCTCATCTCCATTTTATAAGTCCGGCTACCCGGTACGAGCTGCTCCGGCGGGAGTGACTGGATATCAATCGGATAGATTTTTTGGTCTTTGGCACTGTAGAGGAAGTTCTGCAGCACTAGATCCTGATGGAATATTCCCCTACTTTCCATGTCGATCAATGTCTGTTCAAGCAGACCTTTGACGTCAGCGGACAGGCTATGTTTACTGACTTTTGATAGCGGTACGCCGTCCAGCTTCCCCATCTTTATATAGGCGCGGCCGTCCTCAATGATGCTCGTCGCAAACCCATCCCCGTAATACCGGTTGAGCGCGTTCACTTCGGTGTCCAGGTCAATACCGGAAGGCCGTGAGGAGAGCAGACCAAAGTCTTTGTACACGTGTTTTCCGTCCAGGCTTTCGTAGACGACCGCCTCGGCGCCGCTGTCGATCTTGCGGCCAATGTCTGATTTGACCTGAGTCGGGAGTGCATCCTGTCGCGGTTGCTTGGCATCATTGTCTTGAGGCGGGCCGGGTCGCTTGCGAGACTGCGGCGCCAGGTAAATGTCCATTTCAGGATCCCAGTGCGGGTTCAATGGTGGCTCCAGTGTGATTCCACCGGGCGCACCCAACCGTTGCCATTGATCACCCTGGATATGCTGGAGGAGCAATTCGGTTTGCCGATTGTTGTGATACACCCGCGCCTGCACGCCGCCGCCTTCTGTGCGCGAGACCTGTCGAACCTCATAGACCGCTGTTTTACCGCTGCTGTCGGTATGGCGGATATACGACAGGTGCCCGTCGGCTGCGACATACACGCCCTGACTATTGCGTGTAAGCCCGGCGATGCGGGATTCGGGCACACTGAGATGACCAAACAGCGCATAGCTCAGATCTTGCCGCCCGGCATTGCGTGCCGTCTCCACGTTCCCCGCCACAGCCTGGGTCGCGACCGTGAAATCGTCGAGCGGGCTGCCATACGGTCGCATTGTATTGGTATCAAATGAATACCAATGGCCGTTCTTGAGTACCGCAGCGCTTTCCACCGTCCGGCCAGCTACCTTGAGGCTGCCGGTTGCCGCAGCGTCATACTGCTTGCTGATCGCCTTCAACAGGTCGTAGCTGCCGGTAGCGCCTCTGAGCTCGTTCACTGCTTTGACGCCTTTGGACAGCAGAAACAGACCAGCACTGCCCGCAAACTTGACCAGATCACCCACGCCACCCACGGGGTTGAGTACGTCGATGGCCGCCACGCCAACCACCTTGGCGACCTGCAATGCCTTGCCGGCGGTGGACAGCAGAGAACGGCCGACCTTGAGCAGTTTTCCTGCGGTTGCGGTGCCGGCGGTCAAAAAGCCGAAAACATCCAGTAAGAGATCGACTGCGCCCGCGCCATGCTGGCCGTTCTGAAAATTGACAATGGCGGACCTGAACGGAATCAGGTTTAACAAAAACTCGCTCAACTGCGCGTTCGCCTTGTCCAGGGCCGTCTGCCCGCGCGCCTGCTGTTTGATAACAGGATCGTCAAGGTCCAGGTGCTCGACAAACGCCGAGGCGATCACCTGGGATCGAGCGCTGGTAAAACTATTCCAGGGTGAGTCATTCAGCGGGCGTTCACGCTCCAGGCTCTGTGCTGCATCCGCCGGGGTGAACACTTTGGTGGTAAAAACGGTGTTGGCGTTCCTGGTTTCCTTAACCCTTGCGCTGTACAGGCTCGTCGTTTCAATCACACCCTTGTTGAAGTCGATGACATAGGCCTGTCGGTTGGCACCGCGCTGCGTCTTGACCAGCAGGCCCGGGTTATTTGGGCCATGGGTATTATTGAAATGACCATCCATGACGTATGAGCCTTCCTGGAAAAAACTGACTTTTCCAAACTCGAAGTTCTTTCGATCCTCAAATGGCAGTTGCGAGATCATGTGCCTGACCGTGGTATTGACCGCGGCTTTTTTATCCTTGACGGCGGCGCTGAATTGCCTTTCGAATTCAGCCGGCACGCCAAACTGCGGGTTTGCGTTCAACAGCGTTAACACCCCGCGCAATGCATCGGACTTGAGCGAGCTGCTGGGTTCATGTGCCTTGAAGGGCCTGGGTTCCAGCCAGTCGATCATGGCGATATCCAATAGCGAAAGTGTGCCCCGTTCAATCGCCACGTAATGTTGATCAACAGAAAATATTTTTTCCTGGAAGAACCCGCCGAGGTCGCCAAATCGCGCCTTGAGTGCGGCCAGTGCGATCGCCTCACGCGTGGGTAATCCTTTGTCCAGTGCCTCAGAGGCCGTGAGCCGGGTGTGGAGCTGCGCGTTGAAGTGGGTTCTTACCGATTCAAGTTGGGCGGGAGGGTAGTTGTCATCGGGTGTTTTGGTGAGTATTCCATTCGCAATCGCCCAATCGAGCAGCGCCGTCGCTTGTGCCGTTTGGCTGATCGCCGGGTCCGCCCGCTGAGCCTGTTCAGCCGCGCTCATGACTTGGGCAAACGTCATGCCGGGGACTTTGCCCGGTGTCTGCGCCTCAATCGTCATGGCGGCAATCGTCAGACTGGCCCATGCCTGGCTGCCGATTTTTACCGTCGGGGGAATGTCTTTGATCAGAAACTGCGGCGCCGATCTGGCCAGCAACAGGTAAGCACCGACGCTCGCCAGCGCCGCGCTGGTTCTGCCGGTGCGGCTTAAATGGTTGGCCAGGTTGTCCACGACCGTAGACGCATGCCGCCCGCCCTGTGTATCAGGGGCCAGATCGAAGCCGGCGACGGTGTTGCGAGCGGGCGCGGTAATCGACTCAGGGTCCATCTGCAATGCGATTGCCGCCAGCAGGTAATCCGTCACGCTGCTATCACTGTCGATGCCTTGCATGCTCTGTTGCAGGGCTTTGCCCATCAGTTGCCCTTGCGGCGAGCCGACCAGCGCTTCGAGGATCTTGGCAGGGTCGTTCCCCGCGCCTGCCGGGAGCGGCTGGCGATAACGCAGGAACTCCAGAACGCCGCCTTTGGTTTGCATCACCAACGGCTGCTCGCCCAGCGCGTGTTGGTGGTTCAACGTAAGAAGGCGCAAGCGCCGCTGTTCGTCGGTATCCAAAGGGATCGGCCAGGACAACGCGCCTCCCAGACTACCCAGAGGGGGCTTCGTGGTGCCGGCGGACACGTTACTGGCGCTGCTGTGGAGGTCGACTGGGTTGCCGGTTACAGACTCTGCCTTTGGGCTGCTCTCGAGTGGCAGGGGCTGGGTACGCAGCGGCAGGTGAGCGATGGTCGTCATGAGGTTCAGGTCCTGGGTAGAGACGCGTATTTGACGCCTCTGGGTGCCGGAATCGGGTGCGCGGGTTCCACCCTGACTGTTAGGCCATATGTCTGCGTAGAGAGCCGCTTTGTCCCCGCTTCCCATGTCACCCCCTGCCTGCCAAATCCCTTAATTTTCCAAGCCTGCCGCAAGCCACCCCAGGCCCCCGGCTGCGCCCGCGTTTTCTTTCCGGCGCCCAGCACACCCGCTTCAAACGGCAGCTGAATACGGACGTTCTCCTCAACCGTGACTTATCAGGCAGGTTACCCCATGCAGTTCAGTGAATTATTGGCAGCGATTTCCACCCATGCGATCCGTCTTCAATTGGAGGAAGGCGACCTGATTATCCTCGGCGATGACCAAGCCCTGGATGACGCGCTGTGGGATCAACTGATCGCGCACAAACCCCAACTGCTTGCCTTTGTGGCTGAACACGGGGGTGACTGGCTCAGCCCGGCCTACCGCATTACCCCGGACATGCTGGCACTGGTCACACTCGACCAGCCCGCCATCGACCGTATTGTCGCCGCCATCCCCGGAGGCGCTGCGAATGTGCAGGATATCTACCCGCTGGCGCCGCTGCAGGAAGGCATGCTGTACCACCACCTGTCGGCGCAGCAGGGTGACCCCTACGTGTTGCACGCGCAGTTTGTATTCGACAGCCGCGCGCGCCTCGATGCGTTTGCCGAGGCGCTGCAATGGGTGATCGACCGCCATGACATCCTGCGCACTTCCATGGCCTGGGAGCGTCTGGACGAACCGCTGCAAGTGGTGTGGCGCAAGGCAACCCTGGCCTGCGAAGAAGCGCATTTTACCGACGGCGACCGCCTGGCGCAGTTGCTCGCCCGCTATGACGCCCGCAGCTACCGCATGGACCTGGGCCAGGCACCGTTGCTGCGCCTGGTTTACGCCAATGACCCGGCCAACCAGCGCGTGGTGGCGATGCTGTTGTTCCACCACACCATCCTCGACCACACCGCGCTGGATGTGGTGCGCCATGAGATCCAACGGTATCTGGCCGGTGAGCAAGCCCAGGCTGCTGAGCCGGTGGCGTTTCGCAGCTATATCGCCCAGGTGCGCCATGGCGTCAGTGAACAGGCGCATCAGGCGTTCTTTCGCGACATGCTGGCGGATATCGATGCGCCAACCTTGCCTTTCGGCCTGCAGGATGTGCAAGGCGATGGGCACGGCATCGATGAAGTGCGCGTGCCCGTCGACAGCAGCCTGAGCCGGCGCCTGCGCAGCCTGGCGCGGCCGTTGGGCGTCAGCGTGGCGAGCATCATGCACCTGGCCCTGGCACGCGTACTGGGCGTGGTGTCCGGGCGCGATGCCGTGGTGTTCGGCACGGTGATGCTCGGCCGCATGGGCGCCGGCGATGGCGGTGAACGCGCGCTGGGTATGTTTATCAACACCTTGCCGCTGCGCGTGGATGTAGGCGAGCAGGGCGTGCGCGCCGGGGTCAAGGCCACCCACGAACGCCTCACCACCTTGCTCAATCACGAGCATGCATCCCTGGCGTTGGCCCAACGTTGCAGCGGTGTGGCGGCGCCGACACCGCTGTTCAGTGCGATGCTCAACTACCGTCACAGTGCCGCCACCGACATGGCGGCGGTGATCGAGGTGGCCGAAGGCATCCAGGTGCTGGGCGCCGAAGAGCGCACCAACTACCCGCTGACAGTCAACGTCGACGACCTGGGTGAAGACTTTGCGCTGACGGTGATGGTCGATGCGTCCATCGGCGCGCAACAGGTCGCCGGTTACCTGCACACAGCCCTGCATAGCCTGGCCGAGGCCCTGGAACAGCGACCGGATATGCCGCTCTGCGGCCTGAATATCCTGCCTGACACCGAACGTCACCATCTGCTGCACCGCCTCAATCAAAGCCCCGCGCACTACCGCGACACCGTCCTGATTCACGCGCAAGTCGAAGCCCACGCCGCCGCTCAACCCAACGCCATCGCCCTGCGTTTCGACACCCAGCGCATCACTTACCGCCAACTCAACGAACGCGCCAACCAGGTCGCCCACCGCCTGCTGGCCCAGGGCATTCGCGCCGATGACCGCGTGGCGATCTGCGTGGAACGTGGCCCGGAAATGATCATCGGCCTGCTCGGCATCCTCAAGGCCGGCGCCGGTTATGTGCCCATCGACCCGGCTTACCCGCTGGAGCGCATCGCCTTTACCCTGGCCGATAGCGCGCCATTGGCGGTGTTGGTGCAAGCCAACACCCAACATCTGGTCGGTGATTTGACCCGCATCGACCTCAACAACCTGCGCGCAGAATCCATCGTCAACCCGCGCGTCGCGCTCAGCCCGGCCCACCTCGCCTATGTGATCTACACCTCCGGCTCCACCGGCCTGCCCAAAGGCGTGATGATCGAACACCGCCAGGTGGCGCGGCTGTTCACCGCCACCGAGCATTGGTTTGGCTTTAACGCCAACGATGTGTGGGCGCTGTTCCATTCCTTCGCGTTCGACTTCTCGGTCTGGGAAATCTGGGGCGCGCTGATGCACGGCGGCCAGTTGTTGATCGTGCCGCAACTGGTCAGCCGCTCGCCGGATGAGTGCTACGCGCTGATCTGCGACGCCGGTGTGAGCATCCTCAACCAGACGCCCAGCGCATTTCGCCAGTTGATCGCGGCCCAGAGCGCCCAGGCGCATTCACTGCGCCAGGTGATTTTCGGCGGCGAAGCCCTGGAACCGGGCATGCTCAAACCGTGGTACGCCCGCGCCATCAACGCCGGCACTCAATTGGTCAACATGTATGGCATCACCGAAACCACCGTGCACGTGACCTACCGCGCCCTGGAAGCGGCGGATGCGCAGCTGGTCGGCGTCAGCCCGATTGGTGTGCGCATTCCCGACCTGCAGCTGTATGTGCTGGATGCGCGCCGTGAGCCGTTACCCATGGGTGTGGTCGGCGAGTTGTACGTTGGCGGCGCCGGTGTGGCGCGCGGTTACCTCAACCGTGATCAGCTGAATGCCGAACGCTTCCTGGCCGATCCGGCCACCGGCCTGCGCATGTACAAGACCGGCGACCTCGGCCGCCTGCTGGCCGATGGCAGTGTCGACTACCTGGGCCGTAACGATGACCAGGTGAAGATCCGCGGTTTCCGCATTGAACTGGGCGAAATCGAAGCCACGCTGGCCAGCGCCGACGGCGTGCGCGACGCGGTGGTTATCGCCCGTGAAGACGAACCGGGTGACAAACGCCTGGTGGCCTACGTGATCGCCGAGCGCGAACTCGGCGCCGCCGAGCTGCGCGACCATCTGCTGCTGAGCCTGGCCGAATACATGGTGCCCAGCGCCTTCGTGCTGCTGGACCGGTTCCCGCTGACCACCAACGGCAAACTCGACCGCAAAGCCTTGCCCGCGCCGGATGCCGACGCCCTCGCGCGGCGCGACTATGCCGCCCCGCAAGGCGCGGTGGAAAGCACCCTCGCCGGCATCTGGCAGTCGCTGTTGAAACTCGACAAAGTCGGCCGTGACGACAACTTCTTCGAGCTGGGCGGCCATTCGCTGCTGGCGGTCAAGCTGATCGAGCGCATGCGCCAGGTGGAGTTGAGCTGCGACGTGCGCGTGCTGTTCGGCCAACCTACGTTGCGCGCACTCGCCGCTGCGGTGGGCGGGCAGCAGGAAGTGCAGGTGCCGGCCAATCGGATCACGGCGACGAGCGAACACATCAGCCCCGACATGCTGCCGCTGGTGGCGCTGGACCAGGCCGCCATCGACCATATCCTCAAGCACGTGCCCGGTGGCATCGCCAACGTGCAGGACATCTACGGCCTGGCGCCGTTGCAGGCGGGCATTCTGTATCACCATCTGGCAACCACCGAGGGCGACCCCTACGTGTTGCAGGTGCAGTTCAATTTTGCCGACCAAATGGCGGTGGACGCGTTTACCCACGCCTTGCACAGTGTGATCGAGCGTAACGATATCCTGCGCACCGGTATTCTGTGGGAAGGCCTGGATGAGCCGGTGCAAGTGGTGTTGCGCAAGGCGCAGCTGCAGGTCGAGCGCCTAGACGTGCCGGCCGATGATGCGCTGGCGCAGCTGCAACAGCGCTTCGACCCACGCCATTTCCGCCTCGATCTGAGCCGCGCGTCGCTGATGCATTTCGGTTATGCGCAACAACGGGATGGCTTCGCAGGCATCCTGCTGCTGCACCATATCCTGCTCGACCACACCGCTCTGCAGGTGTTGGTGGAGGAGATGAGCGCCAGCCTGGCCGGCCACAGCGCGCAACTGCCGCCGGCGGTGCAATACCGCAATTACGTGGCCCAGGCGCGTTTGGGCGTGACCCAGGCGCAACACGAAGCCTTCTTCAGCGACATGCTCGGCGATATCGACGAGCCTACGCTGGCGTTCGGTTTGCAGGATGTGCACGGCGACGGCAGCGGCATTGTCGAGGCGCATTTGCCGCTGGCCCCGGCACTCGGCCAAGGCCTGCGCGAGCAAGCACGGCAACTGGGCGTCAGCAGCGCCAGCCTGGTGCACCTGGCCTGGGCGCAGGTGCTGGCCCAAGTCTCCGGCCAGCAGGATGTGGTGTTCGGCACCGTATTGCTGGGGCGCATGCAAGGCGGCGAGGGCGCCGACCGGGCGCTGGGTATGTTCATCAACACCTTGCCGTTGCGCGTCAGCCTGGGCGCCACCAGTGTGCAGGCCGGCGTGCGCGCCACCCATGCGCGCCTGGCGCAGTTGCTTGGGCACGAGCACGCTTCGCTGTCCCTGGCCCAGCGTTGCAGTGGTGTACCGGGTTCATTGCCGCTGTTCAGTACCTTGCTCAACTATCGCCACAGCGCCCCGGACGAGGCGCCGGGAGACAGCCCGTTTGCCGCGCACGGTATCGAGATTCTCAGTTCCCAGGAGCGCAGCAACTACCCGTTGGTGCTCAACGTCGATGACCTCGGCACAGGCTTTGCGCTGACCGTACAAGGCGTGGCCAGCGTGGATGTGCAGCGCGTGGGCGACTACATGCTCACCGCGCTCAGCCACCTGGTGACCGCGCTGCAACAAGCGCCGACCACCGCCTTGCAGGCGGTGTCGATTTTGCCGGCGGCCGAGCGTCACCAGCTGTTGGTCGAGTTCAACGCCACCGCGCGCGCCTACCCCTCGCAACTCACGGTACACCAGCTGTTCGAGGCCCAGGCCTTGGCCCGTCCGGATGCCGTGGCGGCGGTGCAGGGCGCGTTGTCCTTGAGCTACCGCGACCTCAACCGCCGCGCCAACCGCCTGGCCCATCACCTGATCAACCAAGGCGTGCAACCGGGTGAAAGCGTGGCGATTGCATTGCCACGCTCGCTGGATTTGCTGGTCAGTCAACTGGCGATCCTCAAGTGCGCGGCGGTGTATGTGCCGCTGGACATCAACGCGCCGCTCGAACGCCAGGCCTTCATGGTGCAGGACAGCGGTGCGCGGCATGTGCTCAACACCCTGGCCGACCTCAACCTCGACAGCCTGTCGCCGCGCAACCCCGAGCTTGCGCAGTCTTCGGACGAAGTGGCGTACATCATGTACACCTCCGGCTCCACCGGCGCGCCCAAAGGCGTGCAAGTGCCGCACCGCGCCGTCTCGCGGCTGGTGCTCAACAACGGCTATGCCGACTTCAACGAGCGCGACCGCGTGGCCTTCGCTTCCAACCCGGCATTCGACGCCAGCACCCTCGATGTGTGGGCGCCGTTGCTCAATGGCGGTTGCGTGGTGGTGGTCGAGCACGCAGTGCTGCTGTCCCAGGCCGCTTTTGCCGAGCTGTTGCAGGCACAGGCCGTCAGCGTGTTGTGGATGACGGCGGGCTTGTTCCATCAATACGCCGACGCATTGCTGCCGGCGCTGCGCCAGTTGCGCTACCTGATCGTCGGCGGCGACGTGCTCGACCCGCTGGTGATCGGCCGCGTGCTCAAGCACGGCAAGCCGCAACACCTGTTGAACGGCTACGGGCCGACCGAAGCCACTACCTTCTCGACCACCTTTGAAATCACCACACCGGGCGCGGGCGCGGTGCCGATCGGCCGGCCCATCGCGAATGCCCAGGCCTATGTGCTGGATGCGCGCCAGCAGCCGCTGCCGCTGGGTGTGGTCGGCGAGCTGTACATCGGCGGTGCAGGCGTGGCCAAGGGTTACTTGAACCAGCCGCAACTGACGGCCGAAAAGTTCATCCCCAACCCGTTCGGCGAAGGCTTGTTGTACCGCACCGGCGACCTCGCCAGTTGGCAGGCCGACGGTACCTTGCTGTACCAGGGGCGCAATGACTTGCAGGTGAAGATCCGTGGTTTCCGCATCGAGCCCGGCGAAATCGAAACCTGCCTGGCGGCCTTCCCGGGCGTGCGCGACGCAGTGGTACTGGCCCGCGAAGACGAGCCCGGCGACAAGCGTCTGGTGGCGTACTACACGGCCCGGATCCCGTTGGAAATCGAAGCATTGCGCGCCCATCTGCAAAGCCAGTTGCCGGATTACATGGTGCCGTCGGCCTATGTGTGGCTGGAGCTGTTGCCACTGACGGCCAACGGCAAGCTGGACCGCAAGGGCCTGCCGGTGCCGGATCAAAGTGCGCTGCTCAGCCGTGGCTACGAAGCACCGGAAGGTGAAGTGGAAACCCTGCTGGCGCAGATCTGGCAGGACGTGCTCAAGCTCGAGCGCGTCGGGCGCCATGATCATTTTTTCGAGTTGGGCGGGCATTCGTTGCTGGCGGTCAGCCTGATCGAGCGCATGCGCCAGGTCGGCCTGAGCGCGGATGTGCGCGTGCTGTTCAGCCAGCCAAGCCTGGCGGCACTCGCGGCGGCAGTCGGCAGTGGGCGTGAAATTGTGGTGCCGGCCAATGGCATTGCGCCGGGCTGCACGCAAATCACGCCGTCGATGCTGACCCTGGTGCAGCTCGACCAGCCAGCAATCGAACGCATCGTTGCCAACGTGCCCGGCGGTGCGGCGAATGTGCAGGAGATCTACCCGCTGGCGCCGTTGCAGGAAGGCATTCTTTATCACCATATCAGCGCCGAACAGGGCGACCCGTACCTGCTGCAATCGCGCATGGCGTTCGATAGCCTGGAGCGTTTGCACGGCTTTATGGGCGCGCTGCAACAGGTAGTAGCGCGTCACGACATCCTGCGCACCGGCGTGGTCTGGGAAGGGTTGGACAGCCCGGTGCAAGTGGTCTGGCGCGACGCGCTACTGAGTGTGCAGGAGGTGATCCTGGACCCGGCCGAGGGCGGCATCATCGAGCAATTGCACGCACGTTTCGATGCCCGTCACTACCGCCTGGATATCACCCAGGCGCCGCTGCTGCGCATGGTTTACGCCCAGGACCCGGCGAATAACCGGGTGGCGGCGATCCTGCTGTTCCACCACCTGGCGCTGGACCACACGGCCATGGAAGTGGTGGGCCAGGAGATGCGTGCGTTCCTGTTCAACCAGGCGGATGCGCTGCCCGTGGCGGCGCCGTTTCGCAACTACGTGGCCCAGGCACGCCTGGGCGTGAGCGTGGCCGAGCATGAGCAGTTCTTCAGCGCCATGCTCGCCGATGTGGACGAACCGACCCTGCCGTTTGGCGTGCAGGACGTGCAGGGCGATGGCCGCGATATCGAAGAGGCCGAGCAGCACCTGGACGCGACGCTGGCCGTGCGTGTGCGTGAGCAGGCGCGCCTGTTGGGCGTGAGTGCGGCGAGCCTGATGCACCTGGCCTGGGCGCAGGTGCTGGGGCTGGTGTCCGGGCGCGATGACGTGGTGTTCGGCACCGTATTGATGGGCCGCATGCAAGCGGGTGAGGGCGCCGATAGGGCGCTGGGCATGTTCATCAACACCTTGCCTCTGCGGGTGAATGTCGCGGCGGGCGCCGCCGTGGCGGTCAAGGCCACCCATTCGCGCTTGAGCGCCTTGCTGGGGCACGAACACGCGTCGCTGGCGCTGGCCCAGCGTTGCAGCGGCGTGCCCACCAGCGTGCCGCTGTTCAGTGCCTTGCTCAATTTTCGCCACAGCAGCCCCGGCGAAATGGCCCGCGATGGTCACGGCATCTGGGAAGGGGTGCAACTGCTGGGCGGTGAAGAGCGCAGCAACTACCCGCTGACCTTGAGCGTGGATGATTTTGGCGCAGGCTTTGGCCTCAGTGTGCTGGCGCTGCCGCAGATCGGCGCCCAGCGCCTGTGCGGCTATATGCATAACGCCGTGGAGCAACTGGTGGAGGCCTTGGAAAATGCTGCCGATACCGCGCTCAACCGCCTGCCGATACTGCCGTCGGCCGAACGCGAGACCCTGTTGCGCGAATTCAACGCAACGGCTGCGGATTTCCCCGTCGGGCACACCCTGCACGGTGCCTTCGAAGCCCAGGTCGAGCGCCAGCCCCACGCGATTGCGGTGCAGCAGGGCGAACGGTCGCTGACCTACCAGCAGCTTAATCAGCGCGCCAACCAACTGGCCCATCACCTGCTCGCGCTCGGCGTACAGCCGGACGACCGCGTGGCGATCTGCTGCCGCCGTGGCCCGCAGATGCTGATCGGGCTGTTGGGCATACTCAAGGCCGGCGCCGGTTATGTGCCGGTCGACCCGGCTTACCCTGCCGAGCGCATCGCCTATCTGTTGCAGGACAGTGCGCAGGTGGCCGTGCTGGCCGAGCCCAGTACGCAAGCGTTGCTGGGGGCATTCGCCACAGTCGACCTGCTGGGCGAAAGCTGGCAGCACCACGCGGTCAGCAATCCCCAGCTCGCAGCGCTGACCCCGGCGCACCTGGCCTACGTGATCTACACCTCCGGCTCCACCGGCCAGCCCAAAGGCGTGATGGTGGAACACCGTAACGTGGAAAACCTGGTGCACTGGCACTGCGAAGCCTTCGGCCTGGACGCGCGTAGCCACACCAGCAGTGTCGCCGGTTTTGGCTTCGACGCCATGGCCTGGGAAGTCTGGCCGGCGCTGTGTGCCGGTGCGACCCTGCATTTGCCACCTGCCAGCGTCGGCAATGAAAACATCGACGAACTGCTGGCCTGGTGGCTGGCGCAGCCGCTGGACGTCAGCTTCCTGCCCACGCCAGTGGCCGAATACGCCTTCAGCCAGCACCTGCAACACCCGTCCTTGCGCCTCCTGCTGATTGGCGGCGACCGCCTGCGCCAATTCACCCAGGAGCGACGTTTTGCGCTGATCAACAACTACGGGCCGACCGAGGCCACGGTGGTCGCCACCTCCGGCCGTATCCGCGCCGGCCAGGCGCTGCATATCGGCCGGCCGGTGGCGAATGCCAGCACCTACTTGCTCGATGCACAGCTGCGCCCGGTGCCGGTGGGCGTGGCCGGTGAGCTGTATGTGGGCGGCAGCGGCGTGGCGCGCGGTTACCTGAACCGTGCTGACCTGACCGCCGAACGCTTCCTGCAAGATCCGTTCAACCCAGGGCGCATGTACCGTACCGGCGACCTGGCGCGCTGGTTGCCCGACGGCAATATCGAATACCTGGGCCGTAATGATGATCAGGTCAAGGTGCGTGGCGTGCGCGTGGAGCTGGGCGAGATCGAAAGCCGCCTCGCTGCACTCGAAGGCGTGGCTGAAGCGGTGGTGCTGGTGCGCGAAGGGCGCCTGATTGCCTGGTTCACTGAGCACCAGCCGCTGGCGATCGAAACCCTGCGCGCACAATTGCAGGCGCAACTGCCCGACGCCCTGGTGCCTGCCGCTTACGTGAGGCTCGACGCGTTGCCCTTGACCGCCAACGGCAAGCTGGACCGCAAGGCGTTGCCGGAACCTGACCAAAGCGCGTTGTTGAAGCGTGTTTATGAAGCGCCTCAGGGCGAGGTGGAAACGACGCTGGCGCAGATTTGGGCCGAGGTGTTGCAGGTGGAGAAAGTCGGTCGCCACGACCATTTCTTCGAACTCGGCGGCCATTCGTTGCTGGCCGTGAGCCTGATCGAACGCATGCGTCAAGTGAACCTTAGCGCTGATGTGCGCGTGCTGTTCAGCCAGCCGACCCTGGCCGCGCTGGCGGCTGCCGTGGGCAGTGGCCGCGAAGTGCAGGTGCCGGCCAACCGGATCGCAGCCGATTGCCTGCGCATCACGCCGGACATGCTGCCCTTGGTTGATATCGACCAGTCGACCCTCGATCAAGTCGTCAGCCGCATCCCCGGCGGCGCGGCCAACGTGCAGGATATTTATCCGCTGGCGCCGTTGCAGGAGGGCATTCTTTACCACTACCTCACCGCCGAACAGGGCGACCCGTACCTGCTGCAATCGCACCTGGCCTTCGACAGCCTCGAGCGCCTGCAAGCCTTCGCCCACGCGCTGCAACAGGTGATCAACCGGCACGACATCCTGCGCACCGGCATCGTTTGGGAAGGCCTCGCGCAACCGCTGCAAGTGGTGTGGCGCCAGGCCCGATTGCCGCTGGAAGAGCTGCAGCTGCAGGGTGATGTACTCGCCGGCCTGCACGAGCGTTTTGATGCGCGGCGTTACCGCCTGGACATCAGCCAGGCGCCGCTGATCTGCCTCAAGTACGCCAAGGACCCGGCCAACCAGCGCGTGGTGGTGGTGTTGCTCTATCACCATATTGCGCTGGACCACACCGCGTTCGACGTGGTGCTGCGTGAGATGCAAGGGCACTTGTTGGGGCACGCCGCCCCGACGGCGGCGCCGATGCCGTATCGCAACTATGTGGCCCAGGCGCAATTGGGCGTCAGTGAGCAGGAGCACGAAGCGTTCTTTCGCGAGATGCTCGCCGATGTCGATGAGCCGACCTTGCCGTTCGGCTTGCAGGACGTGCGCGGCGACGGCAGCGCGATCCAGGAATACAGCCTGCACCTGGACAGCGACCTCAACCGCCGCCTGCGGGCCCAGGCACGTTTGCTCGGCGTGAGCACGGCGAGCCTGTTCCACCTGGCCTGGGGCCAGGTGCTGGCGGCCACGTCGGGGCGTCACAGCGTGGTGTTCGGCACCGTGCTGGTCGGCCGTCTGCAAGGCGGCGAGGGCGCCGACCGCGCGCTTGGGGTGTTTATCAATACCTTGCCGCTGCGCCTGGATATCGACGCACAAGGTGCACGCGATGCCGTGCGGGCCACCCACACACGGCTCACCGCGTTGCTCGGCCATGAGCACGCGTCCCTGGCCCTGGCCCAGCGGTGCAGTGGGGTGGCGGCCCCGGCGCCGTTGTTCAGCTCGATGCTCAACTATCGCCATCGCGGCGCCGCGATGCGTTCTGCCGAGGCGCAACACGCCTGGGAAGGCATGCAGACGCTGGTCAACGATGGCCGCACCAACTACCCGGTGACCCTCAACGTGGATGACTTGGGTAATGGTTATGATGTCACCGCCCTGGCGCAGATTGACGCGCAACGGGTGTGTGGTTACCTGCAGAACGCCTTGGCCGGGCTGGTCGAAGCCTTGGAACAGGCGCCGCACCAGGCGCTCAATCGCCTGCCGATCCTGGGCGCCGAGGAACGCCAGAAACTGCTGGTAGCGTTCAACGCCACCGAGGTCGATTACAACCTCGACCAGACCTTGCACGGCCTGTTCGAGGCCCAGGTCGAACGCTCGCCGGATGCGGTAGCGGTCAAGGCCGGTGACCAGCAGTTGACCTACCGGGCGCTTAACGAGCGCGCCAACCGCCTGGCCCATCACCTGCGCGAACTCGGCGTGCAGCCGGATTCGCGCGTGGGTATCTGCGTCGAGCGTGGCCTGGACATGGTGGTCGGCCTGTTTGCCATCCTCAAGGCCGGTGGCGGTTATGTGCCGCTGGACCCGGCGTATCCCCTCGAACGCATCGCTTACATGCTGCAAGACAGCGCACCGGTGGTGGTGCTGGCGCAAGGCGCGACCCGCCAGTTGTTGGGCGACGTGCCAGTGCTGGACCTGGATCACCTCACCTGGCAACACCAGAGCGCGAGCAACCCACAGGTGCCGGGCCTTACCGCCCGGCATCAGGCCTATGTGATCTACACCTCCGGCTCCACCGGCCAGCCCAAAGGCGTGATCAACGAACACGCCGGCGTGGTCAACCGCTTGCTGTGGATGCAGGACGCCTATGGCCTCAAGGCCCATGACGCGGTGCTGCAGAAAACCCCGTTCAGCTTCGACGTGTCGGTGTGGGAATTCTTCTGGCCGCTGTTTACCGGCGCACGGTTGGTGATGGCGCGCCCGGGCGGGCACAAAGAGCCGGAGTACCTGTGCCAGGTGATCGAGGCTGAACAGATCACCACCTTGCACTTCGTGCCGTCGATGCTCGATGTGTTCCTGGCCCATGGCGATGTCAGCCAGGCCATAGGGCTGGTGCGGGTGATGTGCAGCGGCGAAGCCTTGCCGGGCAGCCTGGTGCGGCGCTTCAAAGCGCAACTGCCGGGGGGTGGCCTGTACAACCTGTACGGCCCGACGGAAGCGGCGGTCGACGTCACCGCGTGGAACTGCGCGCGCCCCGACGTGCCGGACAACACGCCAATCGGCAAGCCGATTGCCAATACACGCATGTACGTGCTGGACGCCCAGTTGCAGCCGGTGCCGTTGGGGGTGGTGGGTGAGTTGTTTATCGGCGGCGTGCAAGTGGCGCGCGGGTATCTGAACCGCCCGGAGCTGACCGCCGAACGCTTCCTCAAGAACCCGTTCACCAGCGGGCGTATGTACCGCACGGGCGACATCGGCCGTTACCTGCCCGACGGCAATATCGAATACCTGGGCCGCAACGATGACCAGGTCAAGATCCGTGGCCTGCGCATCGAACTGGGCGAAATCCAGGCGCGCTTGCTGGAACACCCGCAGGTCAAAGAGGCCGCCGTGGTGGCCCGCGAGGACCGTCTGGTGGCGTACTACACCGGCGCGCACACCGACATCGACCGCTTGCGCGCCCACCTGTTGCAGTACTTGCCGGACTTTATGGTGCCCGCCGTGTTTGTGCACCTCGATGCATTGCCCCTGAGCCCCAACGGCAAGCTCGACCGCAAGGCGCTGCCGGTGCCGGGCATGGACGCGCTGAGTGTGCGCGAATACGCAGCGCCCGAAGGCGACACCGAAATCCTCATGGCAGCGCTGTGGGCCGAACTGCTCAACGTGGAGCGCGTTGGGCGCCATGACAACTTCTTTGAGCTGGGCGGGCACTCGCTGCTGGCCGTGAGCTTGATCGGACGCCTGCGCCAGGAAGGCCTGGAAGCCGATGTTCGGGCGCTGTTCGAACAGCCGAGCCTGGCCGGCTACGCCGCCATTACCGAACGAATGGAGATCGTCCTGTGAGCATTTTTGAGTTATTGACCACGCTGAAAACCAAGGACGTACAACTGGCGCTCAAGGGCGAGCAGTTGTCGGTGCAAGGCAACAAACAAGCGCTGAGCGATCCGGCGATCCTGGCGGCGTTGCGCGAGCACAAAGCGGCTTTGATCGAACTGATCAAGGCCGGTGAATACTCGGCCTCCAAGGCCGGTGAAGTGCAGGTGCCGGCCAATGGCATACCGCCAGGTGCCGAGCACATCACCCCGGCGATGCTGAGCCTGTCGACGTTGAGCCAGGACGAGATCGAGCGCATCGTCGCCACGGTCGACGGCGGTGTGGCGAATATTCAGGACATTTACCCGCTGGCGCCGTTGCAGGAAGGCATTCTGTTCCACCACGTCAGCGCCGAGCAGGGCGATCCGTACGTGATGCAGTCGCAGTTCGCGTTCGACAGCCTGGAGCGTTTCGAGGCCTTCGCCCAGGCGTTGCAGAGCGTGATGGACCGCCACGATATCCTGCGCACCGGGGTGGTCTGGGACGGTTTGCAGCAACCCTCGCAAGTGGTGTGGCGCCAGGCACGCCTGCCGGTGCAGGCGCTCCAATTGGACCCGGCCGACGGCGATATTGCCGCTCAATTGCACGGGCTGTTCGATGCCCGCCACTATCGCCTCGACGTGACCCAGGCGCCGCTGCTGCGCCTGGTACGGGCCGACGACCCACTGAACCAGCGCATTGTCGCAACCTTGCTGTTCCACCATATGGCCCTCGACCACAGCGCCCTCGAAGTGGTGTGCCATGAAATGCAGGCGTGCCTGCTGGGGCAGGGCGCGGCGCTTGGCCAGGCCGTGCCGTTTCGCAATTATGTGGCGCAGGCACGGCTGGGTATCACTGAGCCGGAACACGAAGGTTTCTTCCGCCAGATGCTCGGCGACATCAGCGAGCCGACCTTGCCATACGGCTTGCAGGACGTGCAGGGCGATGCCCGTGGCATCAGCGAAGTCAGCCTGCCTTTGCCCGCAGCGCTCAGCCAACGGTTGCGCGCGCAAGCCCGGCAATTGGGCGTGAGTGCCGCCAGCCTGTTCCATATGGGCTGGGCGCAGGTGTTGGCGGTGCTGGCCGGTAAAGAGCAGGTGGTGTTCGGCACCGTATTGATGGGCCGCATGCAAGGCAGCCATGACACGGATCGGGCGCTGGGTATTTTCATCAACACCTTGCCGTTTCGCGTGGACGTGGGCGGCCAGGACGTACGCGCCGGGGTCAAGGCCACCCACGCGCGGCTCACCACCTTGTTGCGCCATGAACACGCGCCGCTGGCCCTGGCCCAACGCTGCAGTGGGGTGGTGGCGCCGACGCCGCTGTTCAGCGCCTTGCTCAACTATCGCCACAGCGCCCCGGCCGCCAGCGCCGAAGCCGTGTCGGCCTGGCAAGGGATCGCCGCGCTCAGCGCCGAAGAACGCACCAACTACCCGCTGACCCTGAGTGTGGATGACCTGGGTGAAGGCTTTGGCCTTAGCCTGCTGGCCAGCCAGCGGGTCGACCCGCAGCGCGTGTGCAGCTACCTGCAAACCGCCCTGGAGAACCTGGTGACGGCGCTGGAGCAAGCACCGCACACCGCGCTCAATCAGCTGTCGGTGCTGCCCGCCGCCGAGCAGCAACTGCTGCTTGAACAGTTCAACGCCACCCAGGCCAATTTCCCCCAGGGCAGCACCTTGCACGGGCGCGTCGAAGCCCAGGCCGCGCTCACGCCGGACGCGATCGCCGCCGTGCAGCAGGGCCGCCAACTGACCTACGCCGAACTCAACCAGCAAGCCAACCTGCTGGCCCATCACCTGTTGGCGTTGGGGGTCAAACCCGATGACCGCGTGGCCATCGTCGCGCGCCGTGGCCTGGACACCCTGGCCGGGTTGCTGGCTATCCTCAAGGCCGGTGCCTGCTACGTGCCGGTCGACCCGTCGCACCCGGCCGAGCGCCTGAGCTACCTGCTGAGCGACAGCGCCCCGGTGGCGGTGCTGACCCAACAGGCATTGCTTGAGCGCTTGCCGGCGCTGGACGTGCCGGTGATCCAGCTGGACCGCTACACCTGGCAGCACCATTCAGCCTGCAATCCGAAAGCCGCCGTCAGCCCATCGAACCTCGCCTATGTGATCTATACCTCCGGCTCCACCGGCCTGCCCAAAGGCGTGATGGTCGAACACCACACGGTGGCCAACCTGGTGGGCTGGCATGGCCGCGCCTTTGACCTGTGCGCCGGGCGCCACACCGCCAGCGTTGCCGGCTTTGGTTTTGATGCGATGGCCTGGGAAGTGTGGCCGGCGCTGTGTGTCGGCGCGACCTTGCACTTGCCGCCCGCCACGGACGGCGCCGAAGATATCGACGCGCTGCTGAGCTGGTGGTGCACACAGCCGCTGGACGTGTGCTTTTTGCCGACGCCGGTGGCCGAGTACGCGTTCAGCCAGCAAATCGAACACCCTACATTACGCACCTTGCTCATCGGCGGTGACCGCCTGCGCCAGTTTGCGCGGGCACAGCGGTTTGAACTGATCAACAACTATGGCCCCACCGAAGCCACGGTGGTTGCCACTTCCGGCAAGGTCGAGGCGGGCCAGCCGTTGCATATCGGCAAACCGGTGGCCAATGCCACGGTGTACCTGCTCGATGAACAACAACGGCCGGTGCCATTGGGTGTGGCCGGTGAGCTGTACGTGGGCGGCAAGGGCGTGGCGCGGGGTTACCTCAACCGCCCGGAGTTGACCGCCGAGCGCTTCCTGCAAGACCCGTTCAACCCGGGGCGCATGTACCGCACCGGCGACCTGGCGCGCTGGTTGTCGGATGGCAATATCGAGTATTTGGGGCGCAACGATGATCAGGTAAAAATCCGTGGCGTGCGCATCGAGCTGGGTGAGATTGAAACCCGGCTCGGCCAACTGCCTGGGATACAGGAAGCGGTGGTGCTGGTGCGTGAGGACCGCTTGGTCGCCTATTTCACCCAGAACCCGCAACTCGACCCGCTGGCAGTGGGTGATATCCGTGCCCACCTGGTCGCGCATCTGCCGGACTACATGGTCCCGGTCGCCTATGTGAAACTCGAGGTCTTGCCACTCACCGCCAACGGCAAGCTCGACCGCAAGGCGTTGCCGGCGCCGGACATGGCCGCGGTGTTTACCCGCGAATACGCAGCGCCCGAGGGCGAGATCGAAAGCGTGCTCGCGCAGATCTGGGCCGATGTGCTGCAGGTGCAGCGTGTCGGGCGCCACGACCATTTCTTCGAGCTGGGCGGGCACTCGTTGCTGGCGATGCGCATGGTGTCGCAAGTGCGCCAGCGCCTGGGGGTGGAACTGGTCCTCGGCGACTTGTTTGCCAATGCCGAACTGGCGGCGGTCGCCGAAGTGCTGGCGCAGTCGGGGCGCAGCACCTTGCCGGATATCCTGCCGGCCAATCGTGATGAAGACGTGCCGCTGTCGTTCGCCCAGCAGCGCCTGTGGTTCCTGGCGCTGATGGAAGGCGCCAACACCGCCTACAACATTCCCATCGGCCTGCGTTTGCGTGGCCAGCTGCATGTCGAGGCGCTGCAACGCGCGCTGGCGCGCATCGTCGCGCGCCACGAAACCTTGCGCAGCCGCTTTGCCCAACAGGGCGACCAAGCTCAGGTGCTGATCGTAGCGGCTGAAGACATGTTGCCCCTGCAAGTGCAGGATTTGCGCCGCCACCCGCAACCGCAGCAGGCGCTGGATGCCTTGATTCATGGCGAAGCCTCGGCGCCGTTCGACCTGGAACGCGGCCCGTTGCTGCGTGGGCGCCTGGTGGTGATGGCCGACGATCACCATGTGCTGCTGTTGACCTTGCACCATATCGTTTCCGATGGCTGGTCGATGGGCGTGCTCACCCGTGAGTTGATGGCGCTGTATCAAGCCTTCAGCCACGGCATGCCTGACCCGTTGCCAAGCCTGCCGATCCAGTACGGCGACTTTGCCGTGTGGCAGCGTTTATGGCTGAGCGGCGAAGTGTTGCAGCGCCAAAGCACCTATTGGCAACAGGCCCTGGCCGGTGCGCCGGCCTTGCTCACGCTGCCCACCGACCGCCCACGCCCTGTGCAGCAGGACTACGCCGGCAATAGCGTCGAAGTGCGCCTGGACGAACGCCTGACCGCCGGGCTCAAGGCCTTGAGCCAACGCCATGGCACCACGCTGTACATGACCTTGATGACGGCCTGGGCCTCACTGCTGGCGCGGCTCTCGGGGCAACCGGATGTGGTGATCGGCTCGCCGGTGGCCAACCGTACCCGCAGCGAGGTGGAAGGGCTGATCGGCCTGTTCGTCAACACCCTGGCGGTGCGCATCGACACCGCGGGCGAGCTGAGCACCGAGGCCTTGCTGGCGCGGGTCAAGGCGCTGACGCTGGCGGCCCAGGCGCACCAGGACTTGCCGTTCGAGCAGGTGGTGGAAATCACCCGGCCGGTGCGCAGCCTGGCCCATAGCCCAGTGTTCCAGACCTTGCTGAGCTGGCAGGACAGCAGCGCGCCGACCCTGGCCTTGGGTGACCTGGCCCTGGAAGGCATTGTCGAGAACAGCCACTTTGCCAAGTTCGACCTGTCGCTGAACCTGGGTGAAGTGCAGGGCAGCATTCTCGGCGCGCTGGAGTTTGCCGTGGCGCTGTTTGATGAGTCGACCGTGCAGCGTTATGCCGGTTATTTCATCCGCACCTTGCAGGCCATGGTCGATAACGACCAGGCGGTGCTGGAACACGCACCGTTGGTGGATGAGCGTGAGCGTCAGCACCTGCTGGTCGATTTCAACGCCACCGCAGTGGACTACAACCTCGACCAAACCCTGCACGGGATGTTTGAAGCGCAGGTAACGCGCACGCCGCACGCGATTGCAGTGAAGGCCGGCGAGCAGCAACTGACCTACGCCAAACTGAATGCCCAGGCTAACCAGCTGGCCCATCACCTGCTGGCGTTGGGCGTACAGCCGGGTTCGCGGGTGGCGATCTGCGTGGAGCGCGGCCTTTCCATGGTCGTTGGCCTGTATGCGATTCTCAAGGCTGGCGCGGCATATGTGCCGCTGGACCCGGCCTATCCGCAGGAGCGTCTGGCGTACATGCTGCAAGACAGTGCGCCGCTGGTGGTGCTGGCCCAAGGTGCGACCCGTGGCTTGCTCGGTGAGGTGGCGGTGGTCGATCTGGACCAGCCAGGCTGGCAGCACTTGCCCGCAGGCAACCCGCAGGTACAGGGCGTGAGCGCCTATGTGATCTACACCTCCGGCTCCACCGGCCAGCCCAAAGGCGTGATCAATGACCACGCCGGGGTGGTCAACCGCTTGCTGTGGATGCAGGACGAATATCGCCTCACGGCGCAGGATTCGGTGCTGCAGAAAACCCCGTTCAGCTTTGACGTGTCGGTGTGGGAATTCTTCTGGCCATTGTTTACCGGCGCGCGCCTGGTGATGGCGCGCCCGGGCGGGCACAAAGAGCCCGAATACCTGTGCGATGTGATCGAGGCCGAACAGATCACCACCTTGCACTTTGTGCCGTCGATGCTCGATGTGTTCCTGGCTCATGGCGATATCCGCCAGGCGGCCGGGCTGGTGCGGGTGATGTGCAGCGGCGAAGCCTTGCCGGGCAGCCTGGTGCGGCGCTTCAAGCAGCAACTGCCGGGCAGCGAGCTGCATAACCTGTATGGGCCGACCGAAGCGGCCGTCGACGTCACTGCCTGGCACTGTGCCGGCCCGGTCACCCCGGACAACACGCCGATCGGCAAACCCATCGCCAACACGCGCATGTACCTGCTCGACAGCCAATTGCAACCGGTGCCGCTGGGCGTGGTGGGCGAGTTGTTTATCGCGGGCGTACAAGTCGCGCGCGGGTATCTGAACCGGCCGGAACTGACCGCCGAGCGTTTCCTTGACGACCCTTTCATGCCGGGGCGCATGTACCGCACCGGTGATGTCGGGCGTTACTTGCCGGACGGCAATATCGAGTACCTGGGGCGCAACGATGACCAAGTGAAGATCCGTGGTTTGCGTATCGAACTGGGTGAAATCCAGGCACGGCTGCTTGAGCATCCGCAGGTTAACGAAGCCGCCGTGGTCGCCCGTGAAGAGCGGCTGGTGGCCTACTACACCGGCACGCCGAGCGAAATCGACGCACTGCGCAGCCATCTGCTGCGGCATCTGCCGGAGTTCATGGTGCCGGCGATTTTCGTGCATCTGCAGGCGTTGCCACTGAGCCCCAATGGCAAGCTCGACCGCAAGGCGCTGCCGGCGCCGGGCCTGGATTCAGTGGTGGTGCGCGAATACGAAGCGCCCCAGGGCGATACCGAAATGGCCTTGGCCAGCCTGTGGGCCGAACTGCTCAATGTTGAGCGCGTGGGCCGTCACGATAACTTCTTCGAACTGGGCGGGCATTCGCTGTTGGCCGTCAGTTTGATGGGGCGCATGCGCCGCCTGGGCTTGTCGGCGGACGTGAAGGTGCTGTTCGGCCAGCCGACGCTCTCGGCGTTGGCGGCGGCTTTGGGCAGTGGGCGTGAAGTGGCGGTGCCGGCCAATGGCATTGCCGAAGGTTGCACCCACATCACCCCTGCGATGTTGCCCTTGATCCAGATGGACCAGGCCGCCATCGACCGCACCGTCGCGTGCATTCCCGGCGGAGCCGCGAATGTGCAGGATATCTACCCGCTGGCGCCGTTGCAGGCCGGCATCCTGTATCACCATCGGGCTGTGCTTGAAGGCGATGCCTACCTGTTGCGGGCGCAGTTTGCCTTCGACAACCGTCTGCGCCTGGACGCCTTTGCCCATGCATTGCAGGCGGTGATCCAGCGGCATGACATCCTGCGTTCCTCTTTCCATTGGGACGGCCTGGAGGAACCGGTGCAAGTGGTGTGGCGTGAGGCCTCGCTCAGCATTGAAACCGGTGCCGTGCCACAGCGCCTGGAACTTTCGCAAGCGCCGTTGATGCGGCTGATCTATACCGAGGAGCCGCAGCGCGTGGTCGCCACGTTGCTGTTCCATCATTTGGTGATGGACCACATCGCGCTGGACATCCTGCAGCATGAAATGCAGGCGTTCCTGCTCGGCACCCAGCACACGCTGGGCGCGGCCGTCCCGTATCGAAACTATGTGGCCCAGACTGTGGCCCAGACCCGCCTGGGCGTTGACGACCACGAAACCTTCTTGCGCGAAATGCTCGGTGAAGTCGATGAACCAACCGACGTCGGCTACCTGGGCGTCGATGAACACGCGCATCTGGCCATCGACCCTCAGTTGAGTCAGCGCCTGCGCACCCAGGCCCGCCAGGCAGGCGTGAGTGCCGCCAGCCTGATGCACCTGGCCTGGGCGCAGGTGCTGGGCAAGGTCAGTGGCCGCGAACAGGTGGTGTTCGGCACCGTAATGCTTGGGCGCCTGCACGGCGGCGAAGGTGCGGAGCGGGCCATGGGCGTGTTTATCAACACCTTGCCGCTGCGCGTCGACCTGGGTGAACACTCGGTACGCACCGCGCTGCGGGCCACCCATGCGCGCCTGAGCCAATTGCTCAGCCATGAGCACGCGCCGCTGGCCTTGGCCCAGCGTTGCAGCGGCGTGCCAGTGGGTACGCCGTTGTTCAGCGTGTTATTCAACTACCGCCACAGTGCGCCGCACAGCGGTGGTCTGGCACAGGCTTGGCAGGGCATTGAGCTGCTCAGTGCCGAGGAACAGACCAATTACGGGCTGTCGGTGAGTGTCGATGACCTTGGTGAGGGTTTCAGCCTGACCGCCATGGGGCAGGGCGCCCGGCGTTTGTGTGATTACCTGAATATTGCCCTAGAGCAACTGGTTGAGGCGCTGGAGCACCACAGTGATGTGGGCATCAGTCGCTTGCCCATCCTGCCGGCAGCCGAGCGCCAACAGCTGGCAGGTTTCAATGCCACCACCCGCGTGTTTCCCCGTGAGCACACGGTGCAGCGCCTATTCGAAGCCCAGGCCCAGGCACGGCCGGACGCGGTGGCTGCGTTGCACTGCGACGCGGTATTGAGCTACGGCGAACTCAACACCCGCGCCAATCGCTTGGCCCATCACCTGATGAGCCTGGGTGTGCGCCCGGCCGATAACGTCGCGATCCTGCTGCCGCGCTCCCTGGACCTGCTGGTCAGCCAATTGGCGATCCTCAAGTGTGCGGCGGCCTATGTGCCGCTGGACATCAACGCACCCACCGAACGCCAGGGCTTCATGTTGCAGGACAGCGGCGCGAGCTGGCTGTTGACCCGCAGTGACGCGGCGCTGGAGTACCCGGCGCGGCGCCTGGACCTGGACACCCTCGCCCTTGACCCGCAACCGAGCCACAACCCCGACCTGTCGCAGTCCTCGGACAGCGTGGCGTACATCATGTACACCTCGGGCTCCACGGGTACGCCCAAGGGCGTATTGGTGCCCCATCGCGGCATCACGCGGCTGGTGCTCAACAACGGTTACGCCGACTTCAACGCCGCCGACCGCATGGTGTTTGCCTCCAACCCGGCGTTCGACGCCAGCACCATGGACGTGTGGGGCGCGCTGCTCAACGGCGGCCAGGTGCAGGTGATCGACCATTGCACCTTGCTCGACCCGGCTGCATTCGGCCGGGCACTGCACGGTGCGACGGTGCTGTTCGTGACCACCGCGCTGTTCAACCAGTATGTGCAGATGATCCCCGAGGCCCTGGCAGGCTTGCGCATTTTGCTCTGCGGCGGCGAGCGTGCCGACCCGGCGGCGTTCCGCAGCCTGCTGGCGCAGGCGCCGGGCTTGCGCCTGGTGCATTGCTACGGGCCGACGGAAACCACCACCTACGCCACCACTTACGAGGTGCAGGCGATTGCCGACGATGCTGACAGCGTGCCGGTGGGTCGACCGATTTCCAACACGCAGATTCACGTGCTGGATGCGTACTTGCAGGCACTGCCGGTGGGTGTGACGGGCGAAATCTGCATCGGTGGCGACGGCGTGGCCAGGGGCTATTTGAACCGGCCGGAGCTGACTGCCGAAAAATTTGTCGACGACCCGTTCAACCCAGGCGCCTTGATGTACCGCACCGGCGACCTCGGCCGCTGGACGGCGGACGGCTTGCTGGAGTGCATCGGGCGTAATGACGACCAAGTCAAGATCCGCGGTTTCCGTATCGAGTTGGGCGAGATTGAAGCACGCCTGGCGACCTTCGCAAGTATCCAGGACGTGGTGGTGCTGGCCCGTGAAGATGTGCCCGGCGACAAGCGTCTGGTGGCGTATTTCACCTGGGCTGGCGAGCCTGGCGACGTCGACAGTGTGCGTGCGCACCTGCACGGCCAGTTGCCGGACTACATGCTGCCGTCGGCCTATGTGCCGCTGGCGCAGTTGCCGCTGACGGCCAATGGCAAGATCGATCGCAAAGCCTTGCCAATTCCGGCGTTGGAGGCCTTGCTCAGCCGTGACTTCGAGGCCCCGGCCGATGCGCTGGAACAGTCGCTTGCCGGCCTGTGGGCGGAGGTGTTGAAACTTGAGCAGGTGGGGCGTCACGACAGCTTCTTTGAGCTGGGCGGGCATTCCTTGCTGGCGATTCGATTGGTCAACCTGATGGAAGCAGCGGGCTTGCAGGTGTCGCTGGCCGAGCTGTTCCAGCACGTCAGCGTGGCCTCGGTGGCGGCGATGTTGCGCCAGCGCACCGGCGAGCCGGTGCGCGACACCGCGCTGATTACCGTGCGCAGCAGCGGCGCGCAGCCGCCATTGTTTCTGGTGCACGAGTTCAGCGGCATGGACGTGTATTTCCCGGCGCTGGGTCAGCACTTGCCCGGCGACTATCCGATCTACGGCCTGCCGGGCGCGGCACTGGGCGAGCCGCACCTGAACACCATGGAAGGCTTGGCGGCGCGCATGGTCGGCCTGATCCGTCAGGTTCAGCCACACGGGCCTTACCGCGTGGCGGGCTGGTCGTTTGGCGGCGTGCTGGCCTATGAAGTGGCGATGCAACTGCTGGGGCTGGATGAACCGGTGGCGTTCCTCGGTCTGATCGACAGCTACGTGCCGCGCATGACCGACCAAGGCAAGGCACGTTGGAGCGGGCCGGATGCCCTCAAGCGGCATTTGCTTTTGCAGTGCACGGCGTATTGGAAAGCACAGGGAGGTGTGGATGAACTGGCGAGCCTTGAGCAGCTTGAGGCGGGCATTGGACAGCTGGACTTTGCGGGTTTGCTGCAACGCTGTCGCGATCAAGGTCTGCTATACGCGCAAATGGCAGCGGCTACGGACGCGGACCTCTTGAGCTTTATCGAGCGGGAAGTCGGCCACGGGCATGCGCTGGCGCACTACAGCCTGTTCCCGCTGCCGGTGCCGGTGCATCTGTTCAGTGCCCGCGAACGGCCGACCGAGCTGTCGCGGCGCAGTGAATCGCTGGGTTGGGAAGCCGCCTTGGCGCCTGGGCAACTGCGTCGGGTCGAGGTGCCTGGCGATCACCAGAGCATGATGCAGGCACCGCATATTCAAGGCTTGGGCGCGGCGATGGCTGAGGCCTTGGCTGTGAGTGCGCCGGTGAGGGAAGCGGTGCATCAACCGTTGCTGCGCATTCAGAGTGGGCGTGCGGGCCATGCGCCGGTGTTCTGTGTGCCGGGAGCGGGGGACAGCGTCACTGGGTTTGTGGGGTTGAGCGAGGCACTCGGGCGCGACTGGCCGCTGTTCGGCTTGCAGCCGCGCGGGCTGGATGGCGAGGCGGTGCCCCATAGCCAGGTGGAAGCGGCGGCGCAGTGTTACCTGGCGGCGCTGGCGCAGGAGTGCCCGCGCGGGCCGGTGCATCTGGTCGGGCATTCATTTGGTGGCTGGGTCGCACTGGAGATGGCGCTGCGCTTGCAGGCGATGGGCCGCGAGGTGGCGTCGTTGACGGTGATCGACAGTGAATCGCCAGGCGGTGCGGGCAAGCCGTATTCGACCACGGCAGCGCTGTTGCGCTTGATCGAGGCCATGCAGTTGTCGGCGGGCAAGTCGCTGGGCATTGACCGGGTGGAGTTTGCCGGGCGCGATGAGGTGGCGCAGCAGCAATGGCTGCATGCGGGGATGGTGAGCGTGGGGCTGCTGCCGGGGCGTGCCAGTGTGGATGCGATGGCGGGGCCGGCGCGTACTTATGCGGCGGCGTTGCGCACGGTGTATCGGCCGGCGCAGCGGTTCAACGGGGTGGTGCGGTTGGTGTTGGCGCAGGATCCGGCGTTGGATGCGGCGGGTAATCAGCGTGAGCAGGGGTTGATGGAAGAGGGTTGGCGGCGCCAGGGGAGTGGGTTGCAGGTTTGGTATGGCGCGGGGAATCACTTCACGTTGCTTAAGACGCCGAATGTTTTGGGGTTGGCGCGGTGGTGGCTGGAAGGGGTGGTGGTTGGGGAGGTGGTGTCGTGAAGACGGTACACCGCTCCCACATTGTTGAACCGTGCTCGTTGTAGGCCCTCTTCATCTTTTTATGGTCATTTATGGAAAAGTCAAAGTTTCGCAAAATTGGAATGCTCGCGGTGTTGGCGGTTGCCATTGGCCTGGTGGTGTACACGGTGCAGGCACCCGCCGACGCGCCGCAGTACCTTACGGCTACGGCTGAGCGCGGTGATATCGAGAATGCGGTGTTGGCCACCGGTTTGCTTGAAGGTATCAAGCAGGTCGATGTCGGCGCGCAGGTGTCGGGGCAGTTGAAGTCGCTCAAGGTCAAGGTCGGCGACAAGGTGAAGAAGGGCCAGTGGCTGGCCGAAATCGACCCGCTGATCCTGCAGAACACCTTGCGCAAGGCCCAGGTGGATGAGGAAAACCTGCAAGCCCAGCGCCGTGCCACGGCGGCGCAGCTCAGGCAGGCCAAGTCGGTGTATGAGCGCTATAAGGGCTTGCAGGTGGATGAGTCGGTGTCGCGTCAGGATTTTGAAGATGCCGAGTCCACGTTCCAGGTGCAACAGGCCAACCTGTTGTCCCTGGATGCGCAGATCAAAAGCGCGCATATCCAGATCGACACTGCCAAGGTCAACCTGGCGTATACGCGCATCGTCGCGCCCATCGACGGTGATGTGGTGGGTATCGTCACGCAGGAAGGCCAGACCGTGATCGCCAGCCAGTTGGCGCCGGTGCTGCTCAAGCTGGCCGACCTGGACACCATGACCGTCAAGGCCCAGGTGTCGGAGGCCGATGTGATTCATATCAGCCCCGGCCAGCAGGTGTATTTCACCATCCTGGGTGAAGCCGACAAGCGCTACTACGCCAAGTTGCGTGGCACGGAGCCGGCGCCGCAGAACTTCCTCGAAACCCAGACTGCCGGCACGCCCAAGCAGAACACTGCGGTGTTTTACAACGCACTGTTCGATGTGCCCAACCCGGACCATCGCCTGCGCATCGCCATGACCGCCCAGGTGCGTATTGTGCTCGACACCGCACAGGCGGCGTTGATGGTGCCGGTGGCGGCGCTCGGCGCGCGCAATAACGACGGTACTTACCCGTTGCGGGTGCTGGATGCCAAGGGCAAGGCGCTGTCGCGGGATGTGAAGGCCGGCATCAATAACAACGTCAAGGTGCAGATTCTGGAGGGCCTGGCCGAGGGCGACAAAGTCGTGATTGGCGACGCCACCCCAGCTGTGGCGGGGAACTGAGCCATGACCCAACCCCTGTTGGAGCTCAAGGGCATTACCCGCAGTTTCATGGCCGGCGAGCGCGAGTTCATTGCGCTCAAGGGCATCGACCTGACGATTCATGCCGGCGAAATGGTCGCGATCATCGGCGCTTCGGGTTCGGGCAAATCCACCCTGATGAATATCCTCGGCGGCCTCGACTACGCCACCGCAGGCAGCTACAAGATCAACGGTATCGAGACCCGCTCGCTGGGCGATGAACAGTTGGCGGAACTGCGCCGTGATTACTTCGGGTTTATCTTCCAGCGCTACCATTTGCTCGCGCACTTGAGCGCCTTGCACAACGTGGAAATGCCGGCGATCTACGCCGGTACGCCCGAGAGCCAACGGCACAGCCGCGCACGCGATCTGCTCACACGCCTGGGCCTGGCGGGGCACACCACCCACCGCCCGAGCCAGCTCTCCGGAGGCCAGCAACAGCGCGTGAGTATCGCCCGGGCCTTGATGAATGGCGGCGAAGTGATCCTTGCCGACGAGCCCACCGGCGCCCTCGACACCCACAGCGGCAAGGAGGTGATGCGCATCCTCGCCGAGCTGCACGCGGCCGGGCACACGGTGATCATCGTCACCCACGACCCCAAGGTGGCGGCGAACGCCCAGCGCATTGTCGAGGTGTGCGACGGCGAGATTGTCAGCGACAAAGCTAACGACAGTGTGGGGTTGGACCTACCCACCGAGGCGCCGATCGAACCCAAACGCAGCGGTGCGCGACGCTTGGTGGCGAGCCTGGGGCTGTTCAAGGAAGCCTTCAACATGGCCTGGGTCGCGCTGATTTCCCATCGCATGCGCACCTTGCTGACCATGCTCGGTATCGTCATCGGCATCACCTCGGTGGTGTCGATCTCGGCGATCGGCGAGGGGGCCAAGCGGTATGTGCTCAAGGACATCCAGGCGATTGGCAGCAACACTATCGATATCTTTTCCGGCACCAGTTTCGGCGACAGCCGTGCGTCGGCCATCGAGACGTTGATGCCGTCGGATGTGGAGGCGTTGAACCAGCTGTATTACGTCGACAGCGCCACGCCGGTGGTAGGGCGCAACCTGTTGCTGCGTTTCGGCAATATCGACCTTGATGCGCAGGTGAATGGCGTGAGCGATCGTTATTTCAAAGTGAAGGGGCTCAAGCTCGAAGCCGGGATTGCCTTCAGCGAAAGTGATGCGCGGCGTCAGGCGCAGGTGGTGGTGATTGACCACAACACTCGGCATCGCCTGTTCGGGCCGAATGTGGACCCGCTGGGGCAGGTGATCCTGGTTGGGAACCTGCCGTGTACGGTGATCGGGGTGACGGCTGACAATAAAAACATGTTCGCCGCCAGCAAGGCGTTGAACGTGTGGGTGCCTTATGAAACGGCGGCGGGGCGGCTGTTGGGGCAGCGGCATCTGGACAGCATTACCTTGCGTATCAAGGATGGGCAGCCGAGCAAGGTGGTGGAAGACAACGTCAACAAGCTGATGCTGCAGCGGCATGGGACCAAGGATTTTTTCACCAATAACCTTGATAGCATCATGCAGACGGTGCAGAAAACCAGCCGCTCCCTCGCGCTGTTGTTGTCGCTGATTGCGGTGATTTCGTTGTTGGTGGGTGGGATTGGGGTGATGAATATCATGCTGGTGTCGGTGACTGAGCGCACCCGTGAGATTGGGATTCGTATGGCGGTGGGGGCGCGGCAGTCGGATATTCGCCAGCAGTTTCTGGTGGAGGCGGTGATGGTGTGTTTGATCGGCGGGGTAATTGGGATTTCGTTGTCTTACGCCATTGGTTATTTGTTTTCGCTGTTTGTGAAGGAGTGGGAGATGGTGTTTTCCGTGGGGTCGATTGTGACGGCGTTTGCGTGTTCGACGTTGATTGGGATTGTGTTTGGTTTTGTGCCGGCACGGAATGCGGCGCGGTTGGACCCGATTGAGGCGCTGGCGCGGGATTGATTTCTGCTGGCAGCGTTTGACTGGGGGGAGGCTGGTTTGTCGGTGTACATAATCAAGATCTACAGCACGGCGGCCTGAAAGCCGACCTGAGCGGTTGAAGCAAGAGCCAGATCAAGTGCAAGTCAAAAGCCTATTTACCTGATGCAACACAGTCTAAATGTGGGAGCGGGCTTGCTCGCGAATACGGTGTGTCAGTCAATTCATCTGTCACTGACCCACCGCATTCGCGAGCAAGCCCGCTCCCA
>NZ_CBFHAZ010000057.1:0-39990 GCF_965653655.1 Pseudomonas onubensis
CGCGAATGCGGTGGGTCAGTCAATTCATCTGTAACTGACACACCGCATTCGCGAGCAAGCCCGCTCCCACATAGGTTCAGCTGTGCTTGTCAGATCAACGCCCGCTGCACATCGCGCACCGTCGCTTCGAGGCTGGCCATGTGCAGGTTCAATACGCGCTCCACCGGCGCCTGATGCATCGGCCAGTGCAGCGCCATGCTGCCCACCAGCCGCCCATTGGCCTGCACCGGCAAGGCCACCGCGCGAATCAGAAACGGCAGGCGCACCGGGTATTCCCAATAACCTTCAGTACGCTGGCCAAACCCCTGGTGCTGGGTTTGCTCGCAGGTATGCACTTGCTCGTCCGCCGCCACATGATCGCGGCCCGCCAGACGCTGCACCTCCTCAACCGGCAATTGCGTCAGGCACGCCTTGCCCATCGCCGAATGAAACAGGCTGGCGTGCTGGCCGACGATCTGGCAGTTATTGGGGTACAACTTGCGCAACACACTGGGGATCGCACTTTCCATGACTTCCAGGCGCTCGCCATCAAAGCAGGACAGATCCACCACCAGCCCAGTGCGCTCGCTGAGTTCCAGCAGCCAGGGCGCGGCGCTTTCCACCACTTGGCGCTTGAAACGTTGCTGGGTGTCGCCGAACAACCGTTGAGCGCGCAGGCGGTAACGGCGGTCGCTGAGGCCGCGATAGACCCAGCCCTGTTCCTGCAAGGTCAGCAACATGCGCGACACCGTAGCCTTGGGCAAGCGTGTGAGGTAGTGCAACTCCTCCAACCCCAAGGCCTGGTGTTCGCCGAGCAGTTCGACGATGGCGAGTGCGCGCTCAACCGACCGTACCGTGCCTGTCTCCATGTTCGATCTCCCTGTTGCCGGTGGATGATCATTTGTCACAGCAAGATACAGGCCCGATCGCAGGTCAACTCATCGATTCAAGGCACGCAGGCGGGCGGCGTTGTACCCATTGCGTCAGCTGTTCATGGGCATAAGCCAATTGCAGCACTGCCCGGTCCGCCTGGGCCGGGCCGATAATCTGCAGGCCCATGGGCAAGCCTTGAGGATTGAAGCCCACCGGAATATTCATGCTCGGCAAACCGGCCAATGTAGGGCCGATCACCACCTCCATCCAGCGGTGATAAGTGTCCATTTCGCGCCCACCCACACGGCGCGGCCACGCTTGTTGTGCATCAAAAGGGAACACTTGGGCGGTGGGCAACAACAGGAAATCGTAACGTTCAAACAGTTTGGCCAGGGCGCGATACCACTCGCTGCGGTCCACCGACGCTTGATACACCTGCTGCGCACTCAAGCCCAGGCCGCCCTCCACTTCCCATTGCGCCTCAGGCTTGAGCAACGCGCGTTTTTGCGGGTTGGCATAGGCCGCGCCGAGGTTGCCGTGCACCAGCCAGTGGCGATGCACCAGCCAGCAGCGCCACAGGCGCGCCAGGGAAAATGCCGGCTGGCAGCTTTCCACCTCGCAGCCCAATGCGGCGAAATCGCCAAGGGCCGATTCGCACAGGCTCATCACACCCTCGTCCATCGGCAAGTAGCCGTTGTAATCACCCAGCCAGCCCAGGCGGGCGCCTTTGAAGTCGCGCTGCAACGGCTGGCCGAACACCGACGGATCGTCCCTGGATGACAGCGGCACCCGCGGGTCGTAACCGGCCTGAATGCTCAATAACTTCGCCACATCCGTGACGCTGCGGCCCATTGGGCCTTCGGTGCCCAGTTGCTGCACAAACAATTCCGGCGCCGGCCCGTGGGGTACACGCCCCTGTGAAGGGCGCAAACCAAACACGTTATTGAACGCCGCCGGGTTGCGCAGCGAGCCCATCATGTCGCTGCCATCGGCCACCGGCAGCATGCGCAACGCCAGCGCCACCGCCGCCCCGCCGCTGCTGCCGCCGGCCACCCGGCTTGGGTCATAGGCATTGCCGGTGGTGCCGAACAGCGTGTTGTAGGTCTGCGAGCCGAGGCCGAACTCCGGCACGTTGGTCTTGCCGATGATAATTGCGCCACTGGCCCGCACCCGCGCCACGCTGATCGCATCTTCAGTGGGCACATGCTCGGCGAACAACGGCGAGCCGAGCGTGGTGCGCAAACCGTTGGTGGCTGCCAAATCCTTGATCGCCTGGGGCATGCCGTGCATCCAGCCACGGGACTTGCCCTGGTCCAGTTCGCGATCACAAGCGCGCGCTTCGGCCAGCACTTCATCGGCATCACGCAGCGACACCAGCGCATTCACACTTGGGTTAAAACGCTGGATCTGCGCCAGGTAGTCACCCATCACCTCTTCACACGACACCTGCCGCGCATGGATCGCTTGCGACAGCTGCGTGGCATCCCAATCAACACGGCTCAAGGTTTCACCTCATTGGAAAAGGGCAGCGGTTTTTTCGCCCGTGGGGCTTCGTGCATGCAGTAAGTGCCCATCAACGTCAGCACGCAAGCGAACAGTACATAAAACGACGGCGCCACTGGCGTGCCGAGCACTTTAGTCAGCCAGGTCACGATCAACGGTGCGAAACCGCCGAACACCATGACGGCGACGTTATAGGCCACCGACACACCGGTCGACCTCACCTCAATCGGAAACTGCTCGGCCAGCGCCGTCGGTGCTGGGCCGAAAAACCCGCCGATGGCCGTGCACAGCAGCACTTGCATCACCAGCAAACGCTCGATGGACGGCGCGGCGGCCACCCACACATACAACGGGTAAACCATCACGAAAAACGCCAGGGTGAAGGCCATCAACACCGGCCGCCGCCCCATACGGTCCGAGAGCATGCCGGACAGCGGAATCACCACGGTCATCAGCGCCACCGCGAACATCTGCACCATCAGCACCTGGTCCAGCGGCAAACCGAGGCTCTTGTGCGCGAAGGTCGGCATATTCACCAGCACCACATAGAACGACACTGTCGCGCCACAGGCCAAGCCCATGGAGACGAGGATGCTGCGCCGATGCTCACGCAGCACGTCCATCAGGCTCGGCGCCGGGCCGGTGGCCTGTTTGCGTGCCTGGATAAACTCTTCGGGGTCTTCCAGGTGCCGGCGAATCCACAAGCCCACCGGGCCGATCAGCAAGCCCAGCACAAACGGCACGCGCCAGCCCCACAGGTCGAGGGTTTGCGGCGAAAAGAAGTGCGTCACCAGCGCCACCATCGCCGCGCCGCCAAACACCGCCAGGCATTGCCCCACCAGCTGCCAGGAGCCATACAAGCCCTTGCGATGGGCCGGCGCGCTTTCCACCAGAAACGCCGTGGCACTCGCGTATTCACCGCCGGTGGCAAAGCCCTGGAGCATGCGCGCCACCACAATCAGCAACGGTGCGCCCATGCCGATGGCGGCGTAATTGGGCGCGAAGGCGATCAATGCGATAGACACGGTCATCAGCCGGATAATCAACTGCATCGCGGCTTTGCGGCCTTTGCGGTCGGCATAGATGCCCAGCAGGATGCCGCCCACCGGGCGCATGAAAAAACCCACGCCGAAGGTGGCCAGGGCCATCAGCAGCGAGGCGTATTCATCCTGCGACGGAAAGAACTGCCGGGCAATGATGCTGGCCAGAAAGCCATAAACAATAAAGTCATACCATTCCAACGCATTGCCGATCACGGCCGCCACCACCTGGCGGGTGCGGGAAACGCCTGTGTTTGAAGTCTGCATGAGGAACACTCCATTCAACCGATAAGGGCAAGGGTTCAGCGGCAGAAAAAAGGAAGGTCGTCAGGCAGGCTTGAGCCAGCTCTCGGCCAGCGCGCCCCAGTAGGCGGCGCCGGTCAGCAGGATGTCGTCGTTAAAGTCATAGGCGGGGTTGTGCACCATCGGCCGCGACACGCCGTTGCCGATAAACAGGTAACTGCCGGGGCAGCGTTGCAGCATCCAGGCAAAGTCTTCACTGCCCATCAAGGTGCGGGTGTTGCCGTCTACCGCGTCGGCGCCGAGCAAGGCCACGCCGACCTGGCGAGCAAACTCGGTTTCTTCGGCGTGGTTGACCAGCACCGGGTAAGCCGGGCGGTGTTCGACCTGCACCGTGCAGCCGAAGCTCGCGGCCTGGGCCTGGATGATCGCGTTGACCCGTTCGAGCATCTGCTCGCGCACCTTGGGATTCAGTGCACGCAGGCTCAGGCGCAACAGCGCTTGCTGAGGAATCACGTTGGCGGCCTGCCCCGCTTGCAGTGCACCGACCGTGACCACGGCCGCTTCCTGGGTGTCGATATTACGCGCCACCACCGTCTGCAAGGCCATGACCATACTCGCCGCCGCCACCAGCGGGTCCACCGTCAGATGCGGCATGGAGCCGTGGCCGCCGACGCCTTCCAGCGTCACCGTGAGCAAGTCTTGCGAGGCCATCATCGGCCCGACGCGCAGGCCCAAATGCCCAGCCGGCAAGCCCGGCATATTGTGCATGCCGAACAGGCCATCACACGGAAAGCGCTCCAGCAATCCATCGGCCAGCATCGCCTCGGCGCCGCCCTGGCCTTCTTCGGCGGGTTGAAAAATCAGATTCAAGGTGCCGTCGAATTGGCGCGTCGCCGCCAAGTAACGCGCGGCGCCGAGCAACATGGTGGTGTGGCCGTCATGCCCGCAGGCGTGCATGCAGCCAGCGTGCTGGCTGGTGTAGGCCGCGCCGGTATTTTCGATGATGGGCAAGGCGTCCATGTCGGCGCGAATCCCCAGCGTGCGCGAGCTACTGCCATTGCGCAGCACGCCGACCACACCGGTTTTGCCGATGCCGGTGTGCACCTCGTAGCCCCAATCCCTCAAGGATTGCGCAACGAGCGCGCTGGTGCGGTTCTCTTCAAAGCCGAGTTCTGGGTGAGCGTGGATATCGTGGCGCACAGCGTGCAAGTCGCTGGCGACGTCGCTGAGCCAATCCAGAATGTGCTGGTGTGGGCGCATGGTGATTCTCCTCACAGGCGGGTGGTCCCGTTCTTGTTGGCGACACATCGACAGCTAAGCGCGATGTGCGCGGGAGGACAATCAAAGGTGGTTCCACTGGGTGGAACCTGAGGCTGACACCTAATAACCCTGTGGCGAGCAAGCTTGCTTGCGCTGGGGTGCGCAGCGCCCCTAAAAGCCGGTGACTGCTGCGTAGTCAAAACGGAAGCTAACGCTGTTAACTCAACAGATATTGCGAATGCCCAATCCTACTGGCAGCCAGGAAATAACAGTTTCTAATTAAACATTAATTTATGTAACAAGATATACACCCAAGCATAATGTTTATTGTTTAAAAAAACCAAACACACTTACAGTTCTTAATCACACGCCCTCCACAAACCAACCAAAACCAAAAACGCAACTCTTCACAAAACATAAAAACAAAAACCAATTCAGATAAAAAGACAAACACACGCCGCGTCTAATATAAGGATATAAACAATGAACACTTCAAAAAACGATTACATCGTTATGGCGAGGACCTCTCCTGACAGTTCAGGCGCTTTAATAAACAGCTTGTCCAGGGCGAACCGACGGCCTGCAGATACGGTGCTCAGGCGACAAAACACCATTCCGACAAATATGAAAAAAGGAGCGTCGCTATGAGCGATCGTATTACGATCCATCTCGGTCTGACTGAAATCAGAGCTTATGAACCAACGGTCTTTGGCACTGGCCCCGTGGGCGGCGGTGGCTACGGTGATGATTTTGGTAACAGCACCATAGGAAGAAAGGTCGCGGCGAATGCCCGCAAAGAAGTCAGTGAAAACTACAAAGTACCGATCAATAACGCGGTCGCGGCGCAAGAAGCTGATTATGCAGCTAAACGTCAATTGATACCGGAGGAAATTCAAAGAAAAATTGAAGAAGACAAGCTCAAGAGTGATGTAAAAGCAGACGACCGTGTCGCTAACCTGTGGAGTGAAATCGGGTCTATGGACACGATTATTTCACAAACAGCTCTGGAGACCATTTCACTTCAAGCAGTAGCAAACAGTTTTTATAAACGTGATTTTTTCGATCAGCCCATCAATGCGTTTATTACAGAAGCTGCCGCGCGATTGGCCTACCGTATCGCCGACTCCAAAAAAAGCTTTGAAGATTGGCAAAACTCGCTTAAGGCGGCTTATGAGATCAAACGGCTTAATGATTTAGCTGAACTGGCGAACAAGCAAAAAGCGTGGTCGAGATCGCAAGCTGAAGATGCACGCATTAACGCAGAAGCAGCTACAAAGCTTGCTAACGTAGATGACGCCATAAAATTTACTATTGCCTTTAGTGGCGAAGTGGCTAGAAAATTCGGCGATAAAGCATCAAAGCTCGCAGTTGAGTTAGCAGAAAGCGCGAAAGGTAACAAGATCCGTAGTGCAGATGAAGCTTTTAATGCTTTCGACAAGTACAAAGATGCTCTGGATAAAAAATTCAGCTCCAAGGACAGAGCCGCAGCAGCAAAATACATAGACTCAATGGACTTTGAGGCTATCGGCAAGGCTTCAGCTAAGTTCAGCAAAGGTTTTGGATATGCTGGGTACGCGATAGACTTTAAAGATGCTTATATTGAATTTAAAAAAGCCAGCAAAACAGATAACTGGAAACCTTTTTTTGTAAAGGTCGAAGCGATTGCTCTTGGCATTTCAGCAACAGCATTGGTTAGCGCTATGTTTGGATTCATCGCAGTCACTCCGCTAGGCATACTGGCATTTGCTTTGCTGATCGCTGCAACCGGTGTATTAATTAATGACGCAAGCGTAGAAAGCCTGAACGATTTCATCATGCAACTATAACGTTGGGCCGCCTACATGGCGGCCTTTTTTTTAACGTACAAGCTTATTAAAAAAAGCAAACCAATGGGAATCGCAAATGCAAAATAAAATCCATATACCAGTGTATAACCACCATTTGCCGCCCCCGTCAATACTGGTCCCAAACTCCAAAAATCCTTGCGAATATAACGAAAAACTACATTTTCTACTGCGCGCTTTGCAAAGGGAAACAATAGTGCATTTGCGCCTGCGACTATAAAAACAACCACAGCATTATCGTCTGCTCTGGAAATAAACGCACAGATGAAAAACATAACCAACCCAATGGCCAAATTTTTAAAAAAATAACTCTTCTCCATATCTATCAACCCTTCCCCTGTATGCGCGAGTGTCAAATCCTTTCTTTAATACCTTTTGCTGACCTCAAAGTCCTCTGACCGCCGTCAGATTACTATATAACGCAGGCATCTACTCCTTCTGCAACACTTGCACAAGCACGTTTTTTTGTACTGAAAGTCACCCTACCCAAACACCGAGGAGTCGAGCGCTGCGCGCTCTATAGCGTGCGGCCACGCCGACCAAGGGTGAAATCATGCAACATAAAGTTACTTTAAAACACTGGCGGGTTGCGTAATAAAGCAACGGATTCAATGGCCTTCATTTCAATCAGATGAGTCCTACGTACTTCGCGGATTGAGGCCCATAAGCCATCGGGTTAATCTTCTTCCCGTCGCTGCTCATCAGCGGCCGGGCGTGGAATCCCGAGAAAAGAAGCTCTTTTAGGTTATACCAAAGGAGCAAGCATATGCCGTACGAAATACCCTCAGCCGAAACCATCGGCGCCGCCACCTTCGCAGACTGCGGAGAAAACAAAAGCCACCTGAAACTGTTCCGCGTCAACGCCGGAGTTCCGCTCGTAGAAGCCCTCGAACACGCATCCCACGTGCTCTATTACGCAAAAATGCTCTCCCTTGAAGCCGCCATGGACCCCAAGGCGGAGAAGTTTGCATTCGCCTCGCATTACCTGGGTGAAATGGGTAAAGCGATCATTGATGACCTGCTGCTGGCATTGCAGCCTGGCAGCCCAACCCCGCAGTAAGTCGTTCGCGCCCGGTGCAGTGCATCGGGCGCCTGTCTGTATCTCTATAAATTCCAATGATCAGCACAAATCCAATGTGGGAGCTGGCTTGCCCGCGATAGCGGCAGGTCAGTCAATATCACTGTCGCCCGTGCCGCCGTCATCGCAGGCCAGCTCCCACCGAAAAATCTTCGGTGTGTCAGGGGTTGAGGCGGCAGCCTTGGCGATCACCCAACCACCGCGCCGTGTGCGTGCGCCCCAACCCACTCGCCGTGACTTCACTGCGTTCCGGCGAGTCAGTGAACGCGCTGGTCGGCACATACTGCTTCACATACCCCAGGCAATACTCCGCCGGGTTGTTTTCCACATACCGGCACGAGCAATACTCCTTGGCCGTGTAGGCCGCGATGATGTCGGGGAAGGCTTGCAGGTTGACGCGCTCATGCCACACCCAGCCCAGCAGGGCGAGCAGTAACAGTAAAAAAACACTGATAAACGGATGCCGACGGATCATGGTTGCACCGCCGCCAGCACGCGTTTGAGCAGTTCGTTGTGGCGGTAAGTGCCGTCGCGGTCATCGCCGTAGCGCACGATCACCAGGTGCTCGTCGGGCAGCACGAACAGTGCCTGGCCCCAGTGGCCGAGGGCGGCGAAGGTGTCGGCAGGCGCATCGGGCCAGGGTCTTGGGGCGCCTTGTACGTCGAGGTTGAGCCACCATTGCCCGCCGGGGACGGCTTCGTCCTGGCCAGCCTGGTATTTGTCGAACGGCTGGCGGTTGAACGCCACCCACTCTTTAGGCAGTAGTTGCTGTTCCCCCCAACGACCGTCGCGTGCCATCAGCAGGCCGACTCGCGCTAAATCGCGGGCAGTGAGGTAGGCATAGGACGAGGCGACGAAGGTTTCGTCGGCATCGGTTTCCCACGTGGCGTTGTGAATGCCCAGCGGCTTGAACAGCGCGTCCCACGGGTAGCTCATATAGGCCTTGTGACCGAGCATGCCTTTAAGGGCGGCGGACAGGATATTGCTGTCGCCACTGGAATAACGAAAGGCCTGGCCCGGTGCGGCGGCGGCCTTGGTATCAGCGGCAAACTCGGCCATGTCGCTGCGGCCACGGGTGTAGAGCATCGCCACCACCGAGGAATTGAGTGGCGCGTATTCGTAATCTTCCTGCCAGTCCAGGCCCGAGCCCCAGTGCAGCAGGTCGGCCATGCTCACGTTGGGGTGTCGCTTCATCGGCGGGTAAAAACGCGCCGCCGGGTCATTCAGTTTGAAGCGGTTTTCGCCGTAGGCCACGCCGAGCACGGTGGCCATCAGGCTTTTACTCACCGACCAGGTCAGGTGTGGCGTGCTGGCGGTGGTGGGCGCGCCGTAGCGCTCGTAAACGATCACGCCATCGCGGATCACCAGCAGCGCGTCGGTGCGGATGCCTTTGCGGGTGGCGTCGTCACGTGGGGGGAAAGCGTAGGCATTCAGCGCATCGACCGCGGGGCCTTCGAGCGGCGCGCCCTTGGCCCATTCCTTGTCCGGCCAGATGTCGGCATGGGCGGCAGCAGTGACTAACAGCAGGGCAACGCACAACAGGCCTCGGACCATAGACGCAAACTCAAGGGGGCTTTCAAGCCCGCGAGCCTAGCCCAGGTGCATGACAGATTTGCGACAGGAAGGCCTGTCATCCAAGCGTCACCATAACTTCATGGAGCTGACACCGAGCCTACATAGCCTGAGTTTGGACAAACAAGTCGACCGGCCGGTACGTGGCCGGCACTCGGAGATTCGCCATGACTCAGATCGCCCGCATCAGCGACACCGGCAATGAACGCCGTCTGCAAGCCGAACGCCTGGTTGGCGCCAAGGCTTTGCAGGAAGCCCAGGCCTTGCGTTTCAACGTGTTCAGCGGCGAGTTCAACGCCAAGCTGAAAGGCGCGGAACTGGGTCTGGACATGGATGACTATGATGTTCACTGCAGCCACATCGGCGTGCGGGATTTGAACAGCGGTCGACTGGTGGCCACCACCCGTTTGCTCGACCACCAGGCCGCCAGCACCCTGGGCCGGTTCTACAGCGAAGAAGAATTCAGCCTGCACGGCTTGCTGCACTTGCAAGGCCCGATCCTGGAGATCGGCCGCACCTGCGTCGACCCGGCATACCGCAACGGCGGCACCATCGCAGTGTTGTGGGGCGAATTGGCCGAAGTGCTCAACCAGGGCGGTTACAGCTACTTGATGGGGTGCGCGAGCATCCCGATGCACGACGGCGGCATCCAGGCCCACGCGATCATGCAGCGCCTGCGCGAACGTTACCTGTGCAACGAGCACCTGCGCGCCGAACCGAAAAAACCACTGCCGGCGCTGGACCTGCCGTCCAACGTCATCGCGGAAATGCCGCCGTTGCTCAAGGCCTATATGCGCCTGGGCGCGAAGATCTGCGGCGAGCCGTGCTGGGATGAAGACTTCCAGGTGGCCGACGTTTTCATCCTGCTCAAGCGCGATGAGTTGTGCCCGCGCTACGCCCGCCACTTCAAGGCGGCCATGTGATGAGCCGCCTGCGCATATACGGGCGCATTGCCCGCGTGCTGCTGGTGGTGGCGCTGGGGTTGAGCATGGCCAGTGTGTTTGGCGTGTTCGAGCGTTTGCGCATTGCCAACTCGATGGTGCGGCGCCAGCGTTGGTCGCGGTTTTTTATGGCGCGACTGACCAACGCCCTGCCCTTTCGCGTGACGGTACACGGTGAGCTGCCGACGCAGCCGATGCTGTGGGTGAGCAATCACGTGTCCTGGACCGACATTCCGTTGCTCGGCGCGGTGGCGCCGATGTCGTTCTTGTCCAAGGCCGAAGTGCGCACCTGGCCGGTGGCTGGCTGGCTGGCGGCCAAGGCCGGCAGCTTGTTTATTCGCCGTGGCTCAGGCGACAGCCAGTTGATCCGCAAGCAGATGACCCGGCATCTGGAGCAACAGCACCCGCTGCTGATGTTTCCCGAAGGCACCACCACCGACGGGCGCAGCCTGCGTACTTTCCACGGGCGCTTGCTGGCCAGTGCGATTGACGCAGATGTGTCGCTGCAACCGGTGGCGATTCGTTATTTGCGTGATGGGCAAGTGGACGCGTTGGCGCCGTTTATTGGCGATGATGATTTGCTCTCGCACCTGATGCGTTTGTTTAGCAATGATCAGGGCGATGTGGAGATTCATGTGCTCAAGCCGATTGCCTGTGCCGGGCAGGAACGTGCGGCGCTGGCGTATCAGGCGCAGCAGGCGGTGCAGAAGGCGTTGTTTGGGCCAGTGCCGGAGGTTGAGCAGGTAGATACTCGGCCTGCGTTTGCGGCTTAAAGCGGGCGGGCTTGTGTGGGAGCGGGCTTGCTCGCGAAGGCGGTGTGTCAGTTACAGATAAATTGACTGACCCACCGCCTTGGCGAGCAAGCCCGCTCCCACATTTAGATTTCACTCATCAGTTGGGCTTGGGCAAACTGCTGTAGCTCTGGATAAAACAACCGAAAATCCTCACTCAACGGCTCATACAGCTCCCGCAACTCCTGCATCGCATGCCCCAGCTCCTGAGGCTGGGTGAGCCGCCGCGAAATCCCGCGCAACACCTGCTCCATCACCGCAAACTCGCGGTAGGAACCCAACCAATCATCCGCCGCCATATACGGTGCAATCTGCGCCAACCGCCCCGGCAACTGCGGCTCGTCCGCCAGCACGCGGTACACCTGCGCGGTGAAGCGCTCCAGCGGCTGGTCGGCGTACAGCGCCCAATCCCGCGCCAGGCAGTGGTCGAAAAACACATCGAGGACAATCCCGGCATAGCGCTTGCGGGTCAGGCTGAAGCGTGACAACGCCTCACTCACCAACGAATGGCTGTCGGTAAAGCGGTCAATCGAGCGATGCAACTGAATCGCCGACTCGATTTGCGGGCTGTATTGGCCTTGCAGGCGGCCTTTTACAAAGTCGCCATACAGGCTGCCGAGCAATTGAGCAGGAAGTTGGCCGCCCAGGTGCAGATGTGCGAGATAATTCATGCCGCGCAGTCTACCACTGCCGCTTACGTATCGTTATAACCCGATATACCGAAATAGACTGATCTCAGATCAAAATCATATTGGTATATCGGGATAGACCGATTTAAAGTTCGCCTCATCGCGATATAACGCTGTCCGAAACCGAGCAACCGCCATGTCCATCGACCTCGACGAAATAATAAAAGCCCTGGCACACCCAGTACGACGAGACATCCTCACCTGGCTGAAAGACCCGAAGGTGCAGTTCCCCGAGCAGGTGCACAACCACGAATACGGCATCTGTGCCGGGCAGATCGACCAGCGCTGCGGCTTGTCGCAGTCGACCGTGTCGGCGCACCTGGCCACCTTGCAACGCGCCGGGTTGATCAGCAGCCAAAAGGCCGGGCAGTGGCATTTTTTCAAACGCAACGAGGCAACCATCCAGGCCTTCCTCGCGGCGCTCATCACCGAACTCAGCGCTGACGAAAACGCAGCGCTGTAACAAGGAAATACCCATGCCCCTCTCGCTACTCATACTGGCCCTCAGCGCCTTCGCCATCGGCACCACCGAGTTCGTCATCATGGGCTTGTTGCCCGATGTGGCGGCGGACTTGGGCGTGTCGATCCCCGGCGCCGGCTGGCTGGTCACCGGCTACGCCCTGGGCGTGGCCATTGGCGCACCGTTCATGGCACTGGCCACCGCCAAGCTGCCACGCAAGGCCGCGCTGGTAGCGTTGATGGGCATCTTTATTGTCGGCAACCTGCTCTGCGCCCTGGCCAGTGACTACAACGTGCTGATGTTTGCCCGTGTGGTCACCGCGCTGTGCCACGGTGCGTTCTTCGGGATCGGCTCGGTGGTGGCGGCCAACCTGGTGCCGGCCAACAAACGCGCTTCGGCCGTGGCGTTGATGTTCACCGGCTTGACCCTGGCCAACGTGCTCGGCGTACCGCTGGGCACCGCGCTGGGCCAGGCCACTGGCTGGCGCTCGACGTTCTTTGCCGTCACGGTGATCGGCGTGATCGCGCTGATCGGCCTGATCCGCTTCCTGCCCGCCAAGCGTGACGAAGAAAAACTCGACATGCGCGCCGAACTCAAAGCCCTCAAGGGCGCGGGTATCTGGTTGTCACTGAGCATGACTGCATTGTTCTCCGCGTCGATGTTCACCCTGTTTACTTATGTTGCACCGCTGCTCGGCGATGTCACCGGTGTGTCGCCCAAAGGCGTGACCTGGACCCTGCTGCTGATCGGCCTGGGCCTTACTGTCGGCAACATCATCGGCGGCAAGCTGGCGGATAAACGCCTGGCCGCCACCCTGATCGGCGTGTTCATCAGCATGGCAGTGGTCTCCACGGTGTTGACCTGGACCAGCGTCGCGGTGATCCCGACGGAAATCACTCTGTTCCTGTGGGCCACCGCCTCGTTCGCCGCCGTCCCGGCGCTGCAGATCAACGTGGTGACCTTCGGCAAGGCCGCACCCAACCTGGTGTCCACCTTGAATATTGGCGCCTTCAACATCGGCAACGCGCTCGGCGCCTGGGTCGGCGGCAGCGTGATTGCCCACGGTTTCGGCCTGACCAGCGTGCCTTTGGCGGCGGCGGCCCTGGCGATTCTGGCCTTGCTGGTGACCCTGATTACTTTCCGTCAGAGCGGCGATGCCGGCCTGGCCCCTGCGACCCACTGATCAATCCACTTAAAGAGAAGGGTGTTTTCCCATGACGACTATTTTCGATCCGATCACACTGGGCGACCTGCAATTGTCCAACCGCATCATCATGGCGCCGCTGACCCGCTGCCGCGCCGATGAAGGCCGCGTACCCAATGCGCTGATGGCCGAGTACTACGTTCAACGCGCTTCCGCCGGGCTGATCTTAAGCGAAGCCACCTCCGTGACGCCGCTGGGCGTTGGCTACCCGGACACTCCGGGTATCTGGTCCAACGACCAGGTACGCGGCTGGGCCAATGTCACCAAGGCGATACACGGCGCGGGCGGCAAGATTTTCCTGCAGCTGTGGCACGTGGGCCGTATCTCCCATGAGTCGTACCTGAACGGCGAAACACCGGTGGCACCCAGCGCCATCCAGCCTAAAGGCCACGTCAGCCTGGTTCGCCCGCTGGCCGACTACCCGACGCCTCGCGCCCTGGAAACCGCTGAAATCGCCGACATCGTCGACGCTTACCGCGTAGGTGCCGAGAACGCCAAGGCCGCAGGTTTTGACGGCGTGGAAATTCACGGTGCCAACGGTTACCTGCTCGACCAGTTCCTGCAAAGCAGCACCAACCAGCGCACCGACAACTATGGTGGCTCCCTGGAAAACCGTGCACGCCTGCTGCTGGAAGTGACCGACGCCGCCATCGAAGTCTGGGGCGCTGGCCGTGTGGGTGTGCACCTGGCACCGCGCGCCGACTCCCATGACATGGGCGACGACAACTTGGCGGAAACCTTCACCTACGTCGCCAGCGAGCTGGGCAAGCGTGGTATCGCGTTTATCTGCTCGCGCGAAAAAGAAGCCGGCGACAGCCTCGGCCCACAGCTGAAAAAAGCCTTCGGCGGCCCGTACATCGCCAACGAACGCTTCACCAAAGACAGCGCCAACGCATGGCTGGCTGCCGGCAAGGCAGACGCGGTGGCCTTCGGCGTGCCGTTCATTGCCAACCCGGACCTGCCGGCACGCTTGAAGGCCGATGCGCCGTTGAACGAACCGCACCCGGAAACCTTCTACGGTAAAGGCCCGGTGGGTTACATCGACTACCCGACGCTGGCGCTGTAATCGCCTGAAACGCAAAAAGCCCCGGCTGGCAACAACCGGGGCTTTTTTACACCTGCCTGAAAAACGCCGCAGATCTACTGTGGGAGCGGGCTTGCTCGCGAAAGCGGTGGATCAGTCAAAGATGTATCAACTGGCAGCACGCCTTCGCGAGCAAGCCCGCTCCCACATTTGATCGTTCCCGCACCCTGGACGCTCTGCGTCTGCCCCTGGTTCGCACAGAGGCTGGGAAACACTCCTTCACAGCCTTGCAACAATATCGCTACAAAATACTTAGGCGGCTACCTATCAACCGCCCGCCAGCCCGTATATAAAGTCACCCCACAAATCCTGCGAAGGGACGATTGACTGTCTCTGGACTTTACTGTTGACACAACTGGATGCAATTACGCATTTTGTCTTAATTGCGTAGGCTAGGGCTCAAGCGCAGCATGTCCAGCCCAACATCTACCCAGCGTTCAGCGTCCTGGTGCAATTGGAAGCTGTCGGGGACCAATAGCCACTGGCCAATCAAGCCGTGGATGTAGGCATGGATGCACACCGCGCCTCGCGTGGTGTCGAGGTTTTCCGGAAGTTGCCCGCGATGGACCGCGTTGCGCAGTGTCAGGCCAATGCGCAGGTTGCATTCAAGGCTGTGGGTCTGGCGTTGGCGCCGCATGTCGCACATTTCATCGGTGAACTCGCACTTATGAAACAGGATTTCGTTGATGCGCCGGGTTTTCGGGTCCAGGGCCACTTGATGATAGAGACGGATCAACAGCTTGCGCATACAGCCCAGCGGGTCGACTTCATCCTCGCTTTCACTGGCCCGGGCCAATTCGTCCAGGGGTTCGTGCAGCGTGTCGAGCAGTGCCTGGAGCAAATCGGACTTGTTACTGAAGTGCCAATAGATAGCCCCGCGCGTCACCCCGGCCAGCGCGGCGATGTCCGCCAGCGTAGTGCGCGCCACACCGCGTTGATAAAAGGCTTGCTCGGCGGCGTCGAGAATCTGGCTGCGCGTTTCCTGAGCTTCCTCTTTGGTGCGACGAACCATGGCAGTAAAACCTCAATCAGGACACTGTGGATGGTGCTTGAGCATCATCTGAATAATTGTGGGACGACGTCGTCTTGGGCGCCGAACGTACTAAAATCGAGGCTTTGGCGGATGCTTTGTCAACAATCCGCGAAGCCTGTCAAGAGTTTACAAACAACCGTGAACGTAAGTATATTGCGTAGCAAGCTACTTATCCACTCATGGCTTGTTTTTTACCCTTCCACACTTCTTGTGCGCATTTTGCGCGCCTGACCCGAGGATCTTCATGCAACTTAAGCCAGCTGTTACCGCTCTGGTCACTGCCGTCGCCCTGGCATCGCTGCTCAGCGGATGTAAAAAGGAAGAAGCGGCTCCGCCCGCTCAAACCCCTCAGGTCGGCGTGGTCACTATTCAACCGCAAGCCTTTACCCTGACATCCGAGCTGCCAGGCCGCACCACCGCCTACCGCATCGCGGAAGTTCGTCCCCAGGTGAACGGCATCATTCTCAAGCGTCTGTTCAAGGAAGGCGGCGACGTGAAGGAAGGGCAACAGCTCTACCAGATCGACCCGTCTGTGTATGACGCCACCCTCAAAAGCGCACAAGCGAGCCTGACCCAGACCAAGTCGATCACCGACCGCTACAAGCAACTTGTCGATGAGCAGGCCGTCAGCCGTCAGGAATACGACACCGCCGTGGCCAACCGCATGACGTCTGAAGCCGACGTGCAAACCGCCCAGATCAACGTGCGCTACACCAAAGTGTTCGCGCCGATCTCCGGGCGTATTGGTCGTTCTTCGGTCACCGAAGGCGCACTGGTCAGCAATGGCCAGGCCGACGCCATGGCTGTGATCCAGCAACTGGACCCAATCTACGTCGACGTCACCCAGTCCTCGGCAGAAATGCTGAAACTGCGCCGTGACCTGGAAAGCGGCCAGCTGGAAAAGGCCGGCGACAACGCCGCCAAGGTCAAGCTGACCCTGGAAGACGGCAGCGCCTACGCCCAGGATGGCAAGCTGGAGTTCTCCGAAGTGTCGGTTGACCAGACCACGGGCTCCGTCACCTTGCGCGCCGTATTCCCGAACCCTGACCACACCCTGCTGCCGGGCATGTTCGTACACGCCCAGCTGCAAGCCGGTGTGAACAGCAAGGCCATCCTGGCACCTCAGCAAGGTGTGACCCGTGACCTCAAGGGCATCCCGACGGCGCTGATCGTGAACAAGGACAACAAGGTCGAGCAGCGTCAACTGGTTGCCAACCGCACCGCCGGCGCCTACTGGCTGGTGGAAAAAGGTCTGGACGCCGGTGACCGCGTGATCACTGAAGGCCTGCAGTTCATCAAGCCGGGTATCGAAGTCAAGGTTAAGGACGCTGACAACGCCAAACCCGCCGGCACTGCCGCAGCACCTGCTGCCGATGCTGGTAAAGGGGAGTAATCCATGTCGAAATTTTTTATCGACCGTCCCATTTTCGCCTGGGTAATTGCCCTGGTGATCATGCTGGTCGGGGCACTGTCGATCCTGAAGTTGCCCATCAACCAATACCCGGCCATTGCGCCGACCGCCATCGACATCCAGGTGACCTACCCAGGCGCGTCCGCACAAACCGTGCAGGACACCGTGGTGCAGGTGATCGAGCAACAGCTCAACGGTATCGACAACCTGCGTTATGTCGCCTCGGACAGTAACTCCGACGGCAGCATGACCATCACCGCGACGTTCAACCAGGGTACCAACCCGGACATCGCCCAGGTTCAGGTGCAGAACAAGCTGAACCTGGCGACCCCACTGCTGCCGCAAGAAGTGCAGCAGCAGGGTATTCGCGTGACCAAGTCGGTGAAGAACTTCCTGATGGTGATTGGTCTGGTGTCCGAAGACGGCAGCATGACCAAGGACGACCTGTCCAACTACATCGTGTCCAACATCCAGGACCCGATTTCCCGTACGGCGGGTGTCGGTGACTTCCAGGTGTTCGGTTCGCAGTACGCCATGCGTATCTGGCTGGACCCGGCCAAGCTGAACAACTACCAGCTCACGCCGGTGGATGTCAGCAGCGCAATCGCGGCACAGAACGTCCAGGTGGCCACCGGTCAATTGGGCGGCCTGCCTGCCCTGCCCGGCACCCAACTGAACGCCACCATCATCGGCAAGACACGTCTGCAATCGGCTGACGAGTTCGGCAAGATCCTGATGAAGGTCAACACTGACGGCTCGCAGGTTCGCCTGCGTGACGTTGCGCGTATCGAACTGGGCGGCCAGAACTACAGCATCAGTGCACAGTTCAACGGCAAGCCGGCCTCCGGTATGGCGATCAAGCTGGCGGCCGGTGCCAACGCACTGGACACCGGCAAGGCCATCCGTGCCACCGTGGCATCCCTGGAACCGTTCTTCCCGCCTGGCATGAAAGCCGTGGTGCCTTACGACACCACCCCGGTGGTGACCGAATCGATCTCCGGTGTGGTTGACACCCTGGTCGAAGCGATCGTGCTGGTGTTCCTGGTGATGTTCCTGTTCCTGCAGAACTTCCGCGCCACCATCATCACCACCATGACCGTACCGGTGGTATTGCTGGGTACCTTCGGGATCCTGGCGGCGTTCGGCTTTACCATCAACACCCTGACCATGTTCGGCATGATTCTGGCCATCGGCTTGCTGGTGGACGATGCCATCGTGGTGGTGGAAAACGTTGAACGGGTAATGGCCGAGGAGCATCTGTCGCCGAAAGAAGCGACGATCAAGTCCATGGGCCAGATCCAGGGCGCCCTGGTGGGTATTGCCCTGGTACTGTCGGCGGTATTGCTGCCGATGGCGTTCTTCGGCGGTTCCACCGGCGTGATCTACCGGCAGTTCTCCATCACCATTGTGTCGGCGATGGCCTTGTCGGTACTGGTTGCGTTGATCTTCACCCCGGCCTTGTGCGCCACCATGCTCAAGGCCATTGACCCTGAGAAGCACGGCCAACCCAAGCGCGGTTTCTTTGGCTGGTTCAACCGCACCTTCGACAGCGGCGTACTCAAGTACGAGCGCGGCGTGGGCGCGATGATCAAGCACAAGATCCCGGCATTCCTGGTGTACGCGCTGATCCTGGCCGGCATGATCTGGATGTTCACCCGTATTCCAAGCGCGTTCCTGCCTGAGGAAGACCAGGGTGTGATCTTTGCCCAGGTGCAGACGCCAGTGGGTTCTTCGGCTGAACGCACGCAAAAAGTCATCGACGACATGCGCACCTTCCTGCTGCATGACAAAGAAGGCGAGCCGGGCGAAGGCAAGGCCGTGAAATCGGTATTTACCGTAAACGGCTTCAACTTTGCCGGTCGTGGCCAGAGCTCGGGCCTTGCGTTCGTGATGCTCAAGCCATGGGGCGAGCGTGATGCGTCCATGTCGGTGTTCGAGGTGGCCAAGCGTGCCCAGGGTTACTTCTTTGGGGCCTTCAAGGACGCCATGGTTTTTGCCATCGTGCCACCTTCGGTTCTCGAGTTGGGTAACGCCACCGGTTTCGACGTGTTCCTGCAAGACCAGGGTGGCGTAGGCCACGACAAGCTGATGGCAGCGCGTAACCAGTTCCTCGGTGCGGCAGCGCAAAGCAAGGTGCTGGCAGGCGTGCGCCCTAACGGCGTGAACGATGAACCGCAGTACGAGCTGACCGTCGACGACGAGAAAGCCAGTGCCCAGGGCATCAGCCTGTCGGATATCCAGCAGACCCTGGCGATTGCCTTGGGTGGCAGCTACGTCAACGACTTCATCGACCGTGGCCGTGTGAAGAAGGTGTATGTGCAGGGCGACGCCGCCAGCCGCATGTCCCCGGAAGACCTGAACAAGTGGTACGTGCGCAGCAACGACGGGAAGATGGTGCCGCTGTCGGCGATCTCGTCGGGCAAGTGGATCTTCGGTTCGCCGAAGCTCTCGCGCTACAACGGTGTAGCGGCAATGGAAATCCTCGGTACCCCGGCACCTGGCTACAGTACCGGTGACGCGATGGCGGAAGTCGAGCGCATTGCCAAAGACTTGCCGGCCGGTGTGGGCTACTCGTGGACCGGCCTGTCGTATGAAGAACGTCTGTCCGGCTCCCAGGCACCTGCGTTGTACGCCTTGTCGCTGCTGGTAGTGTTCCTCTGCCTGGCTGCTCTGTACGAAAGCTGGTCGATCCCGATCGCGGTGATCCTCGTGGTGCCATTGGGTGTGATCGGTGCACTGATCGCCACCAGCCTGCGCGGTTTGTCCAACGACGTGTTCTTCCAGGTGGGCTTGCTGGTGACGGTGGGTCTGGCGGCGAAAAACGCCATCCTCATCGTGGAATTCGCCAAAGAGCTGCATGAACAGGGCAAAGGCATTGTCGAGGCGGCTATCGAAGCGTCCCGCATGCGTCTGCGCCCGATCATCATGACGTCCATGGCGTTCATGCTCGGCGTGTTGCCACTGGCGATTTCCACCGGCGCAGGTTCGGGCAGCCAGCATGCGATCGGTACCGGCGTAATTGGCGGTATGATCACGGCCACTGTGTTGGCGATCTTCTGGGTGCCACTGTTCTACGCAACCGTGTCCTCAGCTGGCGAACGCAAAAAGAAAGACACTACTGAAACTCCTAAAGAGGCTGGCCAATGAGCAAGTCGCTACTTTCCCTAGCCGTCACGGCATTCGTGCTCAGTGGCTGCTCGCTGATCCCTGACTATCAGCGCCCCGAAGCGCCGGTAGCGGCTCAGTTCCCGCAGGGGCCGGCGTATTCGTCGGCCCAGGCGCCGGGCCAGGCCGCTGCAGAGCAAGGCTGGAAGCAGTTTTTCCATGACCCTGCCCTGCAACAGCTGATCCAGACCGCGTTGGTCAACAACCGTGACCTGCGTGTCGCGGCCTTGAACATCGACGCCTATGCGGCGCAGTACCAGATCCAGCGTGCTGACCTGTTCCCGGCGGTTTCGGCCACCGGCAGCGGCAGCCGTTCGCGTACCCCGGCCAAGCTGTCGCAAACCGGCGAAGCCGGTATCACCAGCCAGTACTCGGCTGGCCTGGGTATCAGCGCCTATGAGCTGGACCTGTTCGGTCGCGTGCGCAGCCTGAGTGAAGAAGCCCTGCAAAAGTACTTCGCCACTGAAGAAGCACGGCGCAGCACCCAAATCAGCCTGGTGGCCAGCGTGGCGAATGCCTACCTGACCTGGCAGGCCGACAAGGAACTGCTCAAGCTGACCCAGGACACCCTCGGCGCGTTTGAGCAAAGCTTCAAGCTGACCTCGCGCAGCAACGAAGTCGGCGTGGCCTCGGCCCTCGACCTCAGCCAGGCACGCACCTCGGTGGAAAACGCCCGCGTACAACTGGCGCGCTATACGCGCCAGGTGGCACAGGACGAAAACAGCCTGACCCTGCTGCTGGGCACTGGCCTGCCAGCCAACATCACCAGCAAGCCGCTGTCGGATGACCTGCTCAGCGAAGTGCCTGCCGGGTTGCCATCCGACCTGCTGCAACGTCGCCCAGACATTGTGCAGGCCGAATACAACCTCAAAGCCGCCAACGCCAACATCGGCGCGGCCCGTGCTGCGTTCTTCCCGAGCATCAGCCTGACCGCCAGCGCCGGTACCGCCAGCCCAACCCTGGGCGGCCTGTTCAAAGGCGGTTCGGGCACCTGGTCGTTTGCTCCGCAGATCAACATCCCGATCTTCAACGCCGGTAGCCTGCGCGCAAGCCTGGACTACTCGAAGATCCAGAAAGAAATCAACGTGGCCAACTACGAGAAGGCCATCCAGACCGGCTTCCAGGAAGTTTCCGACGGCCTCGCCGCCCGTGAGACCTACAAGCAGCAATTGGATGCCCAACGTGGCTTCGTCGCGGCCAACCAGGATTACTACCGCCTGGCCGAGCGACGCTACCGCATTGGTGTCGACAGCAACCTGACCTTCCTCGACGCCCAGCGCCAACTGTTCAGTGCCCAGCAATCGCTGATCACCGACCGCCTGGCGCAGCTCAATAGCGAGGTCAACCTGTACAAGGCCCTCGGCGGTGGCTGGAACGAGCAGACCGCGAAGAACGAGCCGTTGAAAGAAGAAGCACCGGCGCTGAAGTTGTTCTGATGCAATTGTAAAAACTAGCGCCGCAGTAAGCAAAAACCGCTTCCGTCACCGGAAGCGGTTTTTTTATGCCCGCCAACTTGCTACGACCTATTACTCAAGTGCTCACCTTCAAGGTCTGACACCGGACCTCAAGATCCTTGCCAGCATCCTGAAAATAGATTGAAAAGCTGCCAGTCACCGTCGTGACACCATACTCGCTGGTGTTGACCGACTCGACGTTGAACATTCCGGAGTAATCCGCCGGCAGCGACTGCGTGTAGTTTGCCAAAGCGAAGCGTGCCGCCACGCCTTTGAATACTGGAGAAATCGGATAAGTCATACCCGATGCCAGCACAGTCCCACTCAGTGTCAGTTCATTTTTTTGGCCTGAGTCATTCACCAGACCGAGGTGAATAAAAAATGATTCGCCCTTTTTATAAGTCAATTGGAAGCTGTTGAAATCAATCGGGATCGTTTCTTGATCATCGATGATCAAGTCTGCCCTGAACTCATCCGACGTCGTTAAATAGCCACCCATCTCTGATCCAAAGCTCATGAAATTCCACTCCTTAGATACCTTCAAAAAATGTTGCTGTTGCTTGGAACATAAGCCGCTGGAGCCACAACATCTACTGTCAACACTGACAGTAGACACCTGCGCCAATGCGCCTGAAGCTGACATGTTGATCCCCCTTATTTGCGTTCGATCATCGCCCACAACCCGCCCTACCTACTTTCATCGCCCCCGCACCGCCCCGCACCATGGCCCGCACCTGCATAACCCCAATAACAACAGGTCCAACACCATGAGCACGTTCCGCCCGCGCCAGCTATTGCTGGCAACCGCTGTCGCCAGCCTTGCCCTGCCCGTCGCCGCCGAAGAACACGGCTTTCTCGAGGACGCCAGCGCCAACCTCAACCTGCGCAATTTCTTCTTCAACCGCAATTACACCAACCCGACCAAAAGTCAGGGCGGCGCGCAGGAGTGGACGCAAAGTTTCATCCTCGACGCCAAGTCCGGCTTCACCCGGGGCACGGTGGGTTTCGGTTTGGATGTACTGGGCATGTACTCACAAAAGCTCGATGGCGGGCGTGGCACCGGCGGCACCCAGCTGTTGCCGCTGGACCGCGACGGCCGCCCGGCGGATAACTTCGGGCGTTTGGGCGTGGCGTTCAAGGCGCGGATTTCCAAGACCGAAGTCAAAGTCGGCGAGTGGATGCCGGTGCTGCCGATTTTGCGTTCGGACGACGGCCGCTCCCTGCCGCAAACCTTGCGTGGCGGGCAGATCACTTCCAGGGAAATCGACGGCCTGACCCTCTACGGCGGCCAGTTCCGCGCCAACAGCCCGCGCGACGACAGCAGCATGACCCACATGTCGATGTTCGGTAAAACCGCCTTCACCTCCGACCGTTTTAACTTCCAGGGCGGTGAATACGCATTCAACGACAAACGCACCCAGATTGGCGTGTGGAATGCCCAACTCAAGGACATTTACAGCCAGCAATACATCAACCTGATCCATAGCCAGCCCATAGGCGACTGGACCCTGGGCGCCAACCTCGGGTTCTTCTACGGCAAGGACGACGGCAGCGCACGTGCCGGGGAGCTGGACAACAGGACCTGGTCCGGCCTGTTCTCCGCCCGTTACGGCGGCAACACCTTCTACGTCGGCCTGCAAAAACTCACCGGCAACAGTGCGTGGATGCGCGTCAACGGCACCAGCGGCGGCACCCTGGCCAACGACAGCTACAACGCAAGCTACGACAACCCCCAGGAAAAGTCCTGGCAGGTGCGCCACGACTATAACTTCGCCGCCCTCGGCATACCGGGCCTGACCTTGATGAACCGCTATATCAGCGGCAGCAACGTGCACACGGGCACCGTCACCGACGGCAAGGAATGGGGGCGCGAGAGTGAGTTGGGCTACACGGTGCAGAGCGGCACTTTCAGGGATCTGAACGTGCGCTGGCGCAATTCCACGATGCGCCGGGACTACAGCAACAATGAGTTTGATGAGAACCGCTTGATTGTCAGTTACCCGATCAGCTTGCTATAGGCCCTCAATGACCTGGGTGGCCCCTGCTTCCGCCACCCCGGGAGGCGCACGTGACGACCACTGTGCGCCGCATCAACATTTCTGACAAACGCTGTCTGAATACTCTCATAACCCGGAAATACTTTTTCTCAGAAGATGAAGGAACCATTACTTGCTGATTGACGACTGAGTGGGACCTTGATCCTCGAATAAGCGCAGGCTTGGAACAACGACCGAATCGAAACTGGCAGGTATCATCCAAATGAGCTCAGTAACCTCTCCAATATCTCCCTCAATAGCACCTGTGTCCCCTTCGTCCCAGGAGAGCTCGACTCCGCCCAGCGGTGGCAGTTGGGTCCGTCCCAGGACAGAGATGCTGGTAGATGAAAAAGACCTGAGTGTCAGCCAGGAAATTTTTGAATCCCATAGGGACCCCAAAAACCTGAAGCACGTAGGTACGGCCCTGACACTCAAAACGGGGGACTCATCGGACCGCATCCATGTCAGCCAACGACCGGATGGCCAACTGAGCGTATGCGTCAACGACAGGACTTACACCTTCAATGGTCCCTCCCCTCAATCGACCTCGTCGCCAGACAAAAACGCCCCTCCCCCTCCATTCTTTACCCTGATCATTCAATCCGGTGGAGGCAATGACAACATAACCCTGGATCCCAATGTCACTGTCAACGCGACGATCGAAGCAGGTGACGGTGACGACACCGTTCAAGCAGGGGGAGGACGTACCGAAGTTTATGGCGGACGCGGAAACGATACTATTCGCCTTGGCAGCGGTATCGGCTATGCCGAAGGCAATGAGGGTGACGACACGATGGTGGGCGGCAGCGGTGACTCGGTGATGTACGGAAACGCCGGGAAGGACAGGATGTATGCTGGCGCAGGGTCTGCCCAGAAAAGTGGTTACTTGGACGGTGGCAGTGGCAACGACGAATTGTACGCTGGCAATGGACATACTGTGATCAACGCAGGCCTGGGTGACGACCTGGTGGTGGCTCACGACGACAGCGCAATCTATACGGGGAAGGGGCACGATACCGTATGGGCCAATAACACCAATGCACGCATTTATGAGCAAGGCAAGGCTCGCCTGCTAGACGCAGATAAATCAAGCATCACACAGGTAACGCCGAACGATGCCGGTCGCAAAGCGTTTGATATCAAGGGGCCGGACGACTTCAAACAACGGGTCGAAGATGACCTGGAACTGCTTCGCGCCTCCCCCGCAGGGAAGAAGATGCTTGAAGAGATGGACAAAGCGGCTGAGAGAAACGGAGCCCCCGTCACTATCGAACCAGGGCCTTTTAATGGATATGTATTCGGTTCCAAGGATTTGCAACAACTCAGCCGGGAGGAGCAACGCAAGATCGGCCTGGATGACCCGAGACGTGGCGGCTTGAAAGACGGGGTAGCTGGCGCGCGCGCGGACCAAGGCAGGCTTTATTACACACCAACTTTTATTATGGACGGACCGAGTACGACGTCTCCCATTGTCCAGTTCTACCATGAGATGTCGCATGCTTGGAATGGTGCAAACGGTACGTTCTTAAGCGGTGCCACAGGCCCCGAATCCGACCGTCAAATAAATGCTGAACTGCAGGCTATAGGCCTGCCTACTGATACGCCACCTTTTGACTACGATAACGATCCCTCGACCCCGCCAACAGTAACAAATCCATCTCCGTTCAATGAGAACTCACTGAGAAAAGAAATGGGGAGGCCGCTGCGAACCGAATACGCCTAAGACTTAAGAGCGAAGTCGCAGTAGCCATTGAGGTATGCATTTTTTCAAATAAAAATGTGCTGTATCGTGCACCGCCTGCTGCTGGTTCACCCAGCAGCAGCTTTCATTTGGGCCAGTGCACACCATGAAATTTTACGCCATCGCAATTGCCCTGGCGCTGACCCTCAGCGGCTGCATCAGCGCGCCCATCGCCATGACCCCGCAGACCGCGCAGCGCCTGCAAACCCAGGCGCCAATCCGTTTTCTGCTGACCTTCGATGACGGCCCCAGCGCCTCGGGCTACAACAACCCGAGCCGTTCAGTGGTTGCCGACCTTGCCCATAACCCGGTGCTGCCTGGCATCAAAGCGGTGTTTTTCCTGCAGACTGAAGCCTCACGCTCCGGCGGCAGCCCGCGAGGCCGCACGACCATGCAGCGTGAATACGCTGCCGGACATGTATTGGCCTTTCACACGGCCACGGCGTTTCACACCAACCATCGCTGGCTCAATGATGCCGAGCTGGAAAGTACCCTCGCCGAAGGCGCAGCCGACATTGCCTCAATCACTGGCACTGCGCCCACCCTGGTACGCCCGCCGTTCTGGAACTATGACAGACGCACCTTCGCCGCCTACCAGCGCCACGGCATGCATGTGCTGCTGACTGACCTGAGTGCCAATGACGGCAAGATCTGGGGTTTCAATGGCAGCCCACGCCGGCGGTCGAATTTGTATCGGCAACTGTCGGTGGTGCGCGAGCGCATTGCCTTGGGCGAACTGCCCACAGTCGACGGCGTGATACCGGTGGTGGTGACCTTCCACGATATCAACCGCTATACCGCGCGACATTTACAGGAGTACTTACAGATCCTGATGGACAGCGCGCGGATCAACGGCATGAAGGTGGCTACCGAGCCGTTCTACACCGAGCATGCCGGGCTGGAGCGCGCAGCATTGGCGCGCACGGTGAAGGATGTGAATGAAGCCGTGCATTTGCCTGGAGTGTGGAACTGGATATGGGATGCGGACTCACACTGACCTCTCAAACACAGGAGGTTTACTGTGGGTGCTGGCTTGCCTGCGATGGCATCACCTCGGTTTAACCGACAAACCGAGTTGCCTGTATCGCAGGCAAGCCAGCTCCCACATTTTGAGCGTATTTCAGATTCAATCTTGCTGGCGCGACTCGATACCCAACTCATCCCACACCGACTCGGCCAGGTGAAACGTGGCATTCGCCGCCGGTATCCCACAGTAGATCGCGCTCTGCATCAGCACTTCCTTGATCTGCGCACGGGTCACGCCATTGCTGGCGGCGGCGCGCAGGTGCAGCTTCAACTCTTCACTGCGGTTCATGCCGATCAACATGGCGATGGTGATCAGGCTGCGGGTATGTCGAGGCAGGCCGGGGCGGGTCCATATATCACCCCAGGCGTGGCGGGTGATCATTTCCTGAAATTCGCTGTTGAACTCGGTCAGGGCACTGAGGCTGCGGTCGACATGCGCATCGCCCAGCACTTCGCGGCGCACTTGCAGGCCATCGGCATAACGTTGTTTCTCGTCCACAAAAAAACTCCTTAACGGGCCAGCAAAAATTCCACGACACGCTCGCTGAACGCCGCGCCGGCTTGTACGTTGGAAAGGTGCGCCGCGTAGAACTCGGCGTACTCGGCCCCCTTGATCTGGTTCTGGATAAAGTGGCTGCCGGCCGGGGGCGTGACGGCATCTTCGGTGCCGGCAATCGCCAGGGTCGGCACTTGGATTGTGGACAGTTGCTCGCGCAAATCCGCATCCCGTACAGCTGCGCAGCTGGCGGCGTAACCCTGGGGCGACGTGGCGGCGAGCATGTCGGTAATCTGCTGGGCCTGGTGCGGGTTGGCGGCGGCGAAATCGGCGGTAAACCAGCGTGCAATCGACGCATCGCGCAGCGCTACCATGGCCGCCGCACCGTCACGCAAAACCATCTCGATTCGCGGGTTCCAGATCTCTGGCGTGCCGATCTTGGCGGCGGTGTTGCACACCACCAGGCGCAGCAGGCGATCACCTGCGTGGATGCCCAGCCATTGGCCGATCAGGCCGCCCATGGACAACCCGCAAAAATGCGCACGCTGAATATCCAACGCATCGAGCAACGCAATCACGTCGCGTCCCAACTGCTCGATACTGTACGGCCCCTCGGTGACCAGGGATTTGCCGTGCCCACGGGTATCGAAACGCAGCACGCGAAAGTGCTTGATGAAGGCCGGAATCTGCACGTCCCACATATGCAGGTCGGTGCCCAACGAGTTGGACAACACCAGCACCGGCGCGCCCTCAGGCCCGTCCAGCTGGTAATGCAATGGGCCTTCGGCCAGTTGTACAGATGCCACGGAGGTCTCCTTACGCGGTCAATGCAAAATGGTCGGTCACCGCACGGGTGACCCAGGTTTGAGCCTGGCCCAGGTAGTGGGCCGGGTCGAGCAGGCGGTCCAGTTCGGCTGCCGACAGCTCGGCGGTGACCTGCGGTGCGTCTGCCAGTACTGCGCGCAGATGGCGCCGTTCGGCGACGGCGCGTTTGCAACAGTGTTCCAGCAAGTGGTGTGCGGTCTCGCGGCCCAGGCGTTGGGCAAGCACGATGCTCACGCCTTCGGCCAGCACCAGGCCTTGAGTCAGGTCAAGGTTGTGCGCCATACGCTCGGGGTCGACCTCCAAGCCTTGGCTCACCAGCAGCGCCTGTTTCAAGGCACCGGACACCAGCCGGCAAATCTCTGGCAAGGTTTCCCACTCGGCGTGCCACAGGCCCAGGCTGCGCTCATGCTCCTGGGGCATGGCGCTGAACATCGTCGCCACCAACCCCGGCACGCGGGTGGCCGCGCTGATCAACACGGCGGCGCCCACCGGGTTACGCTTGTGCGGCATGGTCGATGAGCCGCCTTTGCCTGGCGCCGACGGTTCGAACACCTCCGCCGCTTCGGTCTGCATCAACAGGCTGAGGTCGCGCCCCAGTTTGCCGAGGCTGCCAGCGATCAGGCCGAGCGCGCTGGCAAACTCGACCAGCCGATCACGTTGGGTGTGCCAGGGCTGCTCGGGCAAACCCAGTTGCAGTTCAGTTGCCAAGGCGTGCGCCACCGGCATGGCGTGCTCACCGAGTGCCGCCAAGGTGCCGGACGCGCCACCAAATTGCAGCACCAACAAGCGCGGTTTCAGCTCGGCCAGACGCTGGCGACTGCGCGTGACCGCGCCCAGCCAACCGGCGATTTTCATTCCGAGGGTGACCGGCGTCGCATGCTGCAACCAGGTTCGCCCAGCCAGGGGCACGTTGGCATAACGCTGGGCCTGGGCAGCAAGCACGTCGCCCAATTGCGCCAGGTCCGCTTCGATCAGCGCCAACGCCTGGCGCAGTTGCAGCACCAGCCCGGTGTCCATCACATCCTGGCTGGTCGCGCCCAGGTGCACGTAACGCTCGGCGCCGGCATCTTCAGCGGCAATCAACTTGCCCAACGCCTTCACCAGTGGAATCGCCGAATTCCCCGCCGTGGCAATCGCCGCGCCGAGGGCGTCCACATCGTAAAGTGAAGCCAGGCACGCCTGGGCAATCGGCGCGACGGCGGCTTGGGGTATCAACCCGACCCGGGCCTCGGCCCGGGCCAGCGCCGCTTCGAAATCCAGCATGCCCTGCAAACGTCCCTGGTCGCAGAACACCTCGGCCATGCTGTCAGCGGTGAAGTAAGCGTCGAACAGTTGATTGCTCGTGCGCAGTGTCATAACTCATCCCTAGAGGTCGTGGTGTAGATAAGCCGCCTGTTTGGGCAGTCGCAGGCTGAACAGGAACGCGACCGCCATCATCGCGGTGACGTACCAGTAAAAGGTATTTTCCATGCCAATCGACTTCAGGCTCAACGCAACGACTTCGGCCGAACCACCAAAAATCGCATTCGCCACCGCATAAGCCAGGCCCACACCCAGTGCGCGCACCTGCGGCGGGAACATCTCGGCTTTGACCAGGCCGCTGATCGAGGTGTAGAAGCTGACGATCGCCAAGGCCAGGGTGATCAGCACAAAGGCCAGGAACGGGCTGGTGACGGTTTTCAAGGTCAGCAGGATCGGCACGGTGAACAGCGTGCCCAGGCCTGCGAACCAGAGCATCGAATTACGTCGACCGATCTTGTCCGCCAGCATGCCGAACAGCGGCTGCATGCACATGTACAGGAACAGCGCGCCGGTCATGATGTAGCTCGAGGTCTTGGCGTGCATGCCCACGGTGTTCACCAGGTATTTCTGCATGTACGTGGTGAAGGTGTAGAAAATCAACGAGCCACCGGCGGTGTAGCCCAACACGGTGATGAAGGCCCCGGTGTGGTTGCGAAACAATGCAGCAATGCTGCCGGCGTCTTTGTCTTCACGCATTTCTTTGCTGGTGGTTTCTTTCAAGGTGCGACGCAACATCAGCGAAATCACCGCCGCAATGGCACCAATCACAAACGGGATCCGCCAGCCCCAGGCACGCAGCTCTTCTTCGGTGAGGATCTGTTGCAGGATCACCACCACCAGCACCGCCAGCAACTGGCCGCCGATCAGGGTCACGTATTGGAACGATGCAAAAAAACCACGCTGGCCCTTCAACGCGACTTCACTCATGTAAGTCGCGGTAGTGCCGTACTCACCGCCTACCGACAGGCCCTGAAACAGCCGAGCTATCAAGAGAAAAATCGGCGCCCAAATGCCAATGTCCTTGTAGGTAGGCAAAAAGGCGATAACCAGGGAGCCTGCGCACATCATCAGCACCGAGATCATCATCGAGTTCTTGCGGCCGTGTTTGTCGGCCACACGGCCAAACAGCCAGCCACCGATAGGTCGCATCAGGAACCCGGCGGCGAACACACCGGCGGTGTTGACCAACTGGACGGTGGGGTTGTCTGACGGAAAAAACGCTGGGGCGAAATAAATCGCGCAGAAGGCATAGACGTAGAAGTCGAACCATTCGACCAGGTTGCCGGAGGAGGCCCCGACAATCGCAAAAATCCGTTTGCTGCGTTCTTCTCCGGTGTAGTGACTCGTTGTTGTTGTCATGTTTTTTTCACTCAGTGGGAACGGTTATAGCCTAGACATACTTTGCAACAACCATGTTCCGCAAGCAGACTTTTGGTGATCGTTCCCACGCTCTGCGTGGGAATGCCGCCTGGGACGCTCCGCGTCCGCTCTGTAAATCGTGACGCAGAGCGTCACAGGATGCGTCCCCACGCGGAGCGTGGGAACGATCACTCAATAATCGAAGAACACCGTTTCCTTGTCTGTGCCCTGCAAAATCACATTCCACTGATGCACACCCTGCGCATCCGGCTTGGCAATCAACGTGCCGCGACGCTCAGCAGGCACACACGCCAGCAACGGGTCATCGCCATTCAACGCTTCACCGTCGAAATAGATCCGCGTCAGCAAGTGCTTGACCAAACCACGGGCAAACACCAGCACCACCAGGTGCGGCGCCTGGGTCGTGCCTTGCAGGCCCGGCACACTGCCAGGCTTGATGGTGGTAAACCGAAAACGGCCTTCGGCATCCACCGGCACCCGGCCAAACCCTTCAAAGTTGGGATCGACGGCCTTGGCCTGCTCGTCTTCGGGGTGGTCGTACTTGCCGGCGGCATTGGCTTGCCAGACTTCCAGCATGGCGTCGTTGACGGCATCACCGTTGCCGTCCACCACTTGCCCGCTGATCGCCACGCGCTCGCCCAAGGTGGCCGGCACGGTCAGGTCTTCGCGGTTCAGCCAGGTCAGGCCGATGTGGTAATACGGCCCGACGGTGTGGGACGTGGTCGCATTGAGGGTCATCTCATTTCTCCATCGGCGTGGCGTCGCGGCCGCGCAAAACGATGTCCCAGCGATAGCCGAGGGCATAGGACGGAATGGTTTTTTCCAGATCAAAACTGGCGATCAGCCGCTGCTTGGCGCTGGTGTCCGGCACGCAGTTGTAGATCGGGTCGTATTCCAGCAGCGGGTCGCCGGGGAAATACATCTGCGTGACCAGCCGCGTCAGCACGCTGGGGCCAAACAGCGAGAAGTGGATATGCGCCGGGCGCCACGCGTTGTGGTGGTTGCCCCACGGGTAGGCGCCGGGCTTGATGGTCTGGAACTGATACCAGCCGTCGGCGTCGGTGACGGTGCGGCCGGTGCCGGTAAAGTTCGGGTCCAGCGGCGCGTCGTGCAGGTCGCGCTTGTGGTTGTAGCGACCGGCGGCGTTGGCCTGCCAGATCTCCACCAGAATACCCGGCACCGGCAGGCCGTTTTCATCCAGCACACGGCCGTGGATGATGATGCGCTCGCCCTGGGGCTCGCCTTCGTGCTGGGCGGTGAGGTCGTTGCCCTTCTCGTTGATCCGCTCGGCGCCGATGGTCGGGCCGGTGATTTCCGACAAGGAATGCGGCAAAAACACCAATGGCTGGGACGGCGAACGCAGGTTCGTCGATTGGTAGGCCGGGTGCAGGTAATCAGGTTGGGTGCCCGCTTGCGGGCGCCGGTAACCGGGCTTGTCACTCATGCAGCAATCCTCTCTTATTAGATGCGTTCAATCGCCAGGGCCAAGCCTTGGCCGACGCCCACACACATGGTCGCCAGGCCTTTGCGGCCGCCGGTTTTCTCCAACTGATGCAGTGCCGTCAGCACCAACCGCGCGCCGCTCATGCCCAACGGGTGGCCAAGGGCGATGGCGCCGCCGTTAGGGTTGACCTGCGCGGCATCGTCGGCGATCCCCAGTTCACGCAGCACCGCCAGGCCTTGGCTGGCGAAGGCTTCGTTGAGTTCGATCACGTCAAAGTCGGTGATCGCCAAACCGAGGCGCTCCACCAGTTTGCGCACCGCCGGCACCGGGCCGATGCCCATCACCCGCGGCGCAACACCGGCGCTGGCCATGCCCAATACGCGGGCGCGGGCGGTGAGGCCGTGCTGTTTGACCGCTTCGGCAGACGCCAGAATCAGCGCCGCCGCACCGTCATTCACGCCCGACGCATTGCCGGCGGTGACGGTTTTATCCGGGCCATTAACCGGCTTGAGTTTGGCCAGGGCCTCCAGGGTGGTGTCGCGTGGATGCTCGTCGTGCTCCACCACGGTTTCGCCCTTTTTATGGGCGACGCGCACCGGCACGATTTCTTCGGCAAAGAACCCGGCGGCTTGCGCGGCGGCAGTGCGTTGCTGGCTGCGCAGGGCGAAGGCGTCCTGATCGGCGCGGGACACGTTGTAGTCGTCGGCGACGTTATCGGCGGTTTGCGGCATCGCATCCACGCCGTATTGGGCCTTCATCAACGGGTTGATAAAACGCCAGCCGATGGTGGTGTCTTCCAGCTTCATGTTGCGCGAAAACGCAGCGTCAGCCTTGCCCATCACGAACGGCGCACGGGACATCGACTCGACACCACCGGCAATCGCCAGCTCCATTTCGCCGCTGGCGATGGCGCGAAAGGCCGTGCCGATCGCGTCCATGCCCGAGGCGCACAAGCGGTTGAGGGTCACGCCCGGAATACTTTCCGGCAAACCCGCCAACAGCAACGCCATACGCGCGACGTTGCGGTTGTCTTCACCGGCCTGGTTGGCGCAGCCGAGGAATACTTCGTCGACCGCGCTCCAGTCCACCGACGGGTTGCGCTCGATCAGCGCCTTGATTGGCAAGGCTGCCAAGTCATCGGCGCGCACCGTGGACAAACCACCGCCAAAGCGGCCGATGGGCGTGCGGATGGCATCACAGATAAACACGTCACGCATCAGGCTTCTCCCGGTGCTTGGCCGTGGGCAGCGGCAGTGCGCGCTTCGAGATCACGCAGCGCGGTCAGCTCCACGTCCGTCGGCTCGGCGGTGGTGCTTACGTGGTCGGCAAAACGAATTGCCCAACCGGTGGCCGCCACCACCTGCTCGCGGGTTACGCCAGGGTGCAGCGCGGTAACCACGAACTCATGGCTGCCCTCCTCCGGTTCCATAATGCACAGGTCGGTAATAATCCCTACAGGACCGGCGCCAGGCAGGCCCAGGCGCTTACGTGAGTCACCGCCTTCGCCATGGCCAACCGAGGTGATGAAGTCCAGCTTGTCGACAAACGAACGCGCCGACTGCTTGAGGATGATCAACACACTCTTGGCGGAACCGGCAATCTCCGGCGCGCCACCGGCACCCGGCAAGCGCACTTTGGGTTGGTGGTAGTCGCCCACCACGGTGGTGTTGATATTGCCGAAACGGTCGACCTGGGCGGCGCCGAGAAAGCCGACGTCAATGCGCCCGCCTTGCAGCCAGTAGCGAAAAATCTCACCGGTCGGCACTACCGTGTCGGCGGTTTCCGCCAGTTCGCCGTCACCGATGGACAGCGGCAGCACTGATGGCTTGGCGCCAATCGGGCCGGATTCGTAGATCAGCACCACGTCCGGCGACGAGGTCAGGCGTGCCAGGTTGGCGGCCTTGGAAGGCAAGCCGATGCCGACAAAGCACACCGAGCCGTTCTTGAGACGGCGCGCGGCGGCGACGGTCATCATTTCATTGGTCGAGTAAGCCATTACTTGGCCTCCTGCGCGTTGACCAGCTTGGCCTGGAATTCACTGAAGTCAGCGGTGCCGTGGATGTATTCGTCGATCCACGCGGTAAAGGTCCCACGGTCACGGGCGATCGGGTCCCACGCCTGATAAAAGCGGTTGTCGCGCTCGTTGTAGCCGTGGGCGTAAGACGGGTGCGCACCACCGGGTACATGGCACACCGCAGTCAGGGCCCAGGTCGGCAATACGCAACTGTTCATCGGTGCATTCAGGTCGTCGACGATTTCTTCGACGGTGACGATGCAGCGCTTGGCCGCCAGGGCCGCTTCCTTTTGCACACCAAGAATGCCCCAGAGCAGTACGTTGCCCTTGCGGTCGGCCTTTTGTGCGTGGATCACGGTGATGTCCGGGCGCACCGACGGCACGGCCGCCAGCACTTCGCCGGTGAATGGGCAGCTCACGGTCTTGATCAGCGGGTTGACCTTGGGCAGGTCGGAACCGGCATAGGCGCGCAACACCGCAAACGGCAGGCCCGAGGCACCGGCGACGTAGGCATTGGCCAGGTCGGCGTGGCTGTGTTCTTCGATCTCCAGCGGCTGCGGCCATTGTTTTTCAACGGCGTCGCGCAGGCGATGCAGGGAACCCACGCCAGGGTTGCCACCCCAAGAGAAAATCAACTTGCGCGCGCAGCCGGCACCGATCAACTGGTCGTAAATCAGGTCAGGCGTCATACGCACCAGCGTCAGGTCTTTCTTGCCCTGACGAATGATTTCATGACCTGCTGCCGTAGGGATCAGATGGGTGAAGCCTTCGAGGGCGACGGTATCGCCGTCGTTCACGAAGCGCTTGACCGCATCACGCAAGGTGAGAATTTCAGCCATGGGGTTGGGCTCCCGGTGTTGATCGAAAAAGGCGCTGAGGTGGCGCCGAAGTGCTTGAAGATTAAGCCGGGCAAATGGGCCAAACAATCCGATAATCGACTCAGCGTTCGATTATCGAACGGATTGTTGGCAGGCTATCGATCTATGTCAGGTAGCATCCGCATGGCTGACCATACCCTTGATCACCACAGCAGCCGTGGCCAACGCCGCCGGAATCACCAGCGCCGTCAGCACCTGTTCGAAGTTCCAGCCCAGGCCCAGCAAGGTGGCGCCCATCCACGCGCCAAGGATCGCGCCAAAACGGCCAATGCCAAGCATCCACGACACACCGGTGGCGCGGCCCTGGGTCGGGTAGAAGCGCGCGGCCAGGGACGGCATCGCCGATTGCGCGCCGTTGACGCACATCCCGGCGATCAACACCAAGGTCGCCAACAGTGTGATATTGCCCAGGCTCTGCCCGACAGCGTAGGCAAACACCCCGGCCAGCAGGTAGAAAGTGCCGATGACCTTGTGAGGGTTGAAGCGGTCCATCGCCCAGCCCACGCCGACCGCACTGAGCACGCCGCCAAACTGGAACAACGCGCCGATAAAGGCGGCCTGTTCCATGCTGGCGCCACTGTCGCGCATCAGGGTCGGCAGCCAGCTGGTCAGCAGGTAAACAATCACCAGGCCCATAAAGTAGGTAAGCCATAGCAGCAAGGTGCCGGCGCTGTAGGTGCCGGAGAAGATCACCGCGAAGACGTTGCGGGCCTTGACGGTGTTTTGCTCGGGCACGCTGAAGCGGGTGGCCTGGGCAACGATCGTGGGTTCGATGGGTGACAAGGTTTTGCGCACCTTGTCGGTACCGCGATTGCGCACCACCAGGAAACGCGCCGATTCCGGCAGCCAGACCAGCAGCACCACCGCGAGAATCAACGGCAGAATCCCGCCGATCAGCAGCAGGCTATGCCAGCCGAACGCCGGGATCAGCTTGGCCGAGATAAACCCGCCGCCGGCCATGCCCAGGTTGAAACCGCAGAACATGCTGGTAACCAGCAACGATTTGTGGCGCTCGGGGGTGTATTCCGACAGCAACGTCGTGGCGTTCGGCATTCCCGCGCCCAGGCCCAGCCCGGTCAGGAAGCGCAGGACCAGTAACTGGTCGACGTTGGTGCTGTAGGCCGAGGCCAGGCTGAACGCGCCAAACACCAACACCGCGCTCACCAACACCACTTTGCGGCCGAAACGGTCCGCCAGCGGGCCGGAACCGAGTGCGCCGAACACCATGCCGATCAACGCGGCGCTCATTACGGGGCCAAGGCTCGCACGGTCGATGCCCCAATCCTGGGACAACGCAGGCGCAATAAAGCCCATGGCGGCGGTGTCGAGGCCGTCGAGGAAGACAATCAGGAAACACAGGATCACCACGCGCCACTGGTAGCGCGACAGTGGCTGGGCGTTGATAAAGGACTGCACGTCCAGGGTGGTACCGACAGAAGGCTGATTCATTATTTTTATTCCACACCGATGGCGGGCCAACGACCTGGGGTCGTCATTATTATTGGGCGGCTCTTCAGAGCGCTGCCGCACAGTAATAAGTCGGGGGAAACAGCGTCAATTGATCAAGCCGGGATCTGTGCGGTCACCGAACACTTAGGCAAACAGTTGCGCACTCAGTTCGCGGCTGGCGCTGAGCATGCTCGGCAAAAAACGCTGCTCCAACTCGCTGCGGCTGACACGCCCGGCGTGGGTGCTGACATTGAGCGCGGCCAACACCTGGCCGGAAGCGTCGTACACCGGCACGGCGATGGAACGCAGGCCCTGCTCGAGTTCCTGATCGACGATGCACCAGCCCTGCTGACGCACTTGTTGCAGGCATTCGAACAAGGCTTCTGGCGTGGTCAGGGTGCGGCTGGTCTTGGTTTGCAGGTCGGCGTGGTCGAGATAGTCCTTGAGCGAGGCATCGTCCAGCGCCGCCAGGAGGATGCGCCCCATCGATGTGCAATACGCCGGCAAACGCCCGCCCACCGACAGGTCCACCGAGATCAGGCGCTGGGTGGTGGCAGAGCGGGCGATATACAGGATGTCGTCGCCTTCCAGGGTGGCCATGTTGCAGGCTTCGTGCAATTGCTCGCTCATGCGGTCCAGGTACGGCTGGGCCGATACGGCCAAAGGCGTGGAGGACAAATAGGCATGCCCCAGGGTCAGGACCTTGGGCAGCAACGAATAGGTGCGCCCATCGGTGGTGGCATAACCGAGTTTGATCAAGGTGTGCAGGCAACGGCGCACGGCGGCACGCGGGATTTCGGTGCGGTGGCTGATCTGGGCGATGGTCAGGTGGCGCTTGCGCTCCTGAAACGCCTGCACCACCGCCAGCCCACGCGCCAGGGAGGTCATGAAGTCCGGATCACCGGTAAACGCCTGGATACGCTTGGCCGGTGAAGCCACGATCGGCGGCGCCACTGATGCGAAGGAGTTGCGCAATTGATCGTTCATTTCAAGGGTCCTTTCTCTTGTTTTCAACCGCAGGGAGGGTTGGCCGCCATTACAAGCCGCGCCAGCCGGGATGCACAAGGTGGCGCCCGCAACATTGGGCGATTATCGGACGGCCATGCGATTATCGCAATTCTGCCGGTGGAACCCGACAGCCGGCGGGACCACTACAGTAATGCGCAGAACGCGCGAATGACTCACACCGTCATGTAACAAAAGTCTCACACGAAGTTGACGCTTTTTAACTTAATGCTGATAGTTTTATCCAAATGCGCCGCTATAATGCAGCTTGTGCAGAGGTCGGCCCGGTTTGATTGTCATCGGGAGTGGAGCTCACCAAGCGATGCGTGTTGCATGCATCATCGGTCACACATACCTGTTTATAAGATTTGCCCTTTGGTCTCTTTTTCAAACTTGAATGGTTGAACTGTTCAATTTTAAACAACCCGAGGACGACTTTCAGGCATGCCGTTGCACAGTCAATACACTCAACTTAATTAGGTAACACTGTGACGAAAGACGAACTGCGCGCGGAACTTGAGCGCCAGGAACAACGTTACAAGGACGTTTACGGCGGGGAAGTCACCACCTACGCCGCACAACCTGAACCCGAGCGCAAACCATGGCGCAAACGCGCCAGTTTGCTCGATCAGGCATTTGCCCAGGAAATCCAAAAGATTGAACAGGAACTCAAAACCGAAGAGCCATAAGCCCTTCGCTCTGAGTTTCCAGGGTCTTGTCTGGCTGGCTCTGCCGGCTCACCGCCGGCGGAGGGCACCGCGCATGGACTTACCATTGGTCAGCGTCCTGCAGCTGCCAACGAAATTTCATACAAATGTTTCAGACATGACGTTTGCATGACAAATCCGTGTCTTTTCGGCCCCATACTTTATAAATCAAAGACTTGCCAAAGCCCCGAAAACCCTGGGATGCACCGCTTTGCCCGATGCTTTTTCAGTGAAGATTGTTACCGATGAGCAGCTAATGCATCGATTACTGAGGTTTTCTGGCATAATCGCGCCCCCTTACGACCGGGTCAGAAAACCTTCATGATCGATTTATTCAGCGGACTGGATGCTTGGGTTCTAGTGAGCCTGTTGCTCGCCCTGGCCTTTGTCCTCGCCTTCGAGTTCATCAATGGCTTTCATGACACCGCTAACGCGGTGGCCACAGTCATCTATACCAAAGCCATGCCGCCGCACCTGGCCGTGTTCTTCTCCGGGGTGTTCAATTTCCTCGGCGTGTTGCTCGGTGGTGTCGGTGTCGCCTACGCCATCGTGCACCTGCTGCCGGTGGAGTTGCTGATCAATGTGAACACCGGCCACGGTCTGGCAATGGTCTTCTCTTTATTGGCAGCGGCGATCACCTGGAACCTGGGCACCTGGTACTTCGGTATCCCGGCCTCCAGTTCCCACACCCTGATCGGTTCGATCCTCGGTGTCGGCCTGGCCAATGCCCTGATCAACGACATCCCCCTGGCTGACGGTGTGAACTGGCAGAAAGCCATCGATATCGGTGCTTCCCTGGTGTTCTCGCCGATGGCCGGCTTCCTGGTCGCAGCCCTGGTGCTGATCGGCCTGAAATGGTGGCGCCCACTGTCGAAAATGCACAAGACCCCGGACCAGCGCCGCAAGCTTGACGACAAGAAGCACCCACCGTTCTGGAACCGTCTGGTACTGGTGATCTCGGCCATGGCCGTGAGCTTCGTGCACGGTTCCAACGATGGCCAGAAGGGTATCGGCCTGATCATGCTGGTGCTCATCGGTATCGTACCGGCGCAGTTCGTACTCGACCTGGGCAGCACCACCTACCAGATCGAACGTACCCGTGACGCTACCGTGCACCTGAGCCAGTTCTACGAGCGTAACAACGCCACCCTCGGTGAGTTTCTGGCACTGGGCAAAAGCGTGAAGGACGACCTGCCGGGCAAGTTCCAGTGCAACCCGCAGCAAACCGAGCCGACTATCAATGCATTGATGGAAACCCTGAAAGGCGTTTCCGACTACCACTCGCTGACTGCCGAGCACCGCATTGAAGTGCGCCGCTACCTGCTGTGCCTGGACGACACCGCGAAGAAAGTCGGCAAGCTGCCGGGCCTGGAAGCGCGTGAGAAGTCCGACCTGGACAAGCTGCGCAAAGACTTGACCGCCACCACCGAATACGCCCCGTTCTGGGTGATCCTCGCTGTCGCACTGGCCCTGGGCCTGGGCACCATGGTGGGCTGGAAGCGTGTGGTACTGACCATCGGTGAGAAGATCGGCAAGCAGGGCATGACCTATGCCCAAGGCATGTCGGCGCAGATCACCACGGCGAGCATGATTGGCCTGGCCAACATCTTCAGCCTGCCGGTGTCGACCACCCACGTGTTGTCGTCCGGTGTGGCCGGCACCATGGTCGCCAACAAGAGCGGCCTGCAAGGTGGCACCGTGAAGACCATTCTGATGGCCTGGGTGTTGACCTTGCCGGCAACCGTGGGCCTTTCGGCCGGGTTGTTCTGGCTGGCGTCCAAGGCGTTAGGTAGCTGATAGCCTGCGGCTGAAAAAGAAGGCGCGATCCTGATGAGGATCGCGCCTTTTTTTATCTCACAACTACAGGTGCAGGACGCAGAGCGTCCTAGGCGGCATTCCCACGCGGAGCGTGGGAACGATCACATTAAATAACGGGCAAAAAAAAGGTTCTTCACGGAATCCCGGGAAACACAGAAACAAGAACGCCGATTTGGTTGATGATGTTCGTGCGAGCAAACACATCTAACAAACCGGCGTTCTTATGCGTGATATTAATACTTTCC